>NZ_BADV01000031.1:0-73998 GCF_000238895.1 Pseudoalteromonas sp. BSi20429
TTTTTTATATCTAAATTTTATTGCATAGCTCTACTGTATAGATTTACTGCATATAGTTTTCAGGTAGCTCAATTTGTGCAACACCTGACTCAATAGCAGCAAGTGCAACAGCTCTTGCTATACGCGGCAGTAAACGTGGATCCATTGGTTTTGGAATAATATACTGCGCACCAAATTCTAGTTTATCTACACCAGCGGCTTTTAAAACTTCTGCAGGTACTGGCTCTTTGGCAATACTTCGAATAGCATCTACTGCAGCAATTTTCATTTCATCGTTAATAGCGCTTGCACGTACATCAAGCGCACCACGGAAAATAAACGGGAAACATAAAACATTATTAACTTGGTTAGGGTAATCAGAGCGCCCTGTTGCCATGATTAAATCGTTGCGTGCGCCGTGCGCAAGAGCAGGATCAATCTCAGGATCTGGATTTGAACATGCAAACACAACTGGTTTTGCAGCCATTAGCTTTAAATCTTCAGCCGCTAATAAGTTAGGGCCAGAAACGCCTACAAATACATCTGCATCTGCAATTACATCTTGCAATGTACGCTTATCGGTATTATTAGCAAAAAGCTGTTTGTATTCATTTAAGTCATCGCGGCGGGTATGAATAACACCTTTGCGGTCAAGCATATAAATGTGTTCACGCAGTGCACCACACTTAATTAACAGCTCCATACACGCAACAGCGGCAGCGCCTGCACCTAAACATACAATAATTGCATCTTCAATTGACTTACCTTGTACTTCTAGCGCATTTAACATACCAGCAGCCGTTACAATGGCAGTACCGTGTTGATCGTCATGAAAAACAGGAATACTACAACGCTCTATTAATGCTTTTTCTATTTCAAAACACTCTGGTGCTTTAATATCTTCAAGGTTAATACCACCGAATGTGTCGGCAATGTTGGCAACCGTATTAATAAAGTCTTCTGTTGTTTTGTGCTTAACTTCAATATCGATAGAATCAAGCCCTGCAAAACGTTTAAACAATAACGCTTTACCTTCCATTACAGGCTTAGACGCTAAAGGACCTAAATTACCAAGGCCTAGAATTGCAGTACCATTAGTAATAACCGCAACCATGTTACCTTTACCAGTATATTTATAAGCATTTGCAGGATCTGCAGCTATTTCACGTACAGGTTCGGCAACACCTGGGCTATACGCAAGTGCAAGATCATGAGCCGTTTCAGCTGGTTTTGTAAGCTCAATGCTAATTTTACCTGGTACGGGATGTGAGTGGTAATGTAGTGCTTGTTCACGAAAGTCAGACATAACGCGATGGTATCCTGCAATTTAAGTTAAAGTGAGAGATGGAGTCTTGGGGTACGATACCCTTATTATTTTTAAATTCCAAGCAATATCAGGTCTATCCTGTTATATGCTATATCCTATAATTTTAAGAGGTTTTTCAGTAACTTTGCAGGATTATATCAACATTTAATAAATAAAAATTCACCTGAAAAGTAAGTTTTAAGGTGCTTTTATGCCTATCAAAATCTTATAAAATGTATACTTAAAGTATCAGCATAAACTTAGAATAACAGCCTACTACCCTACTTTAAAAACAGATAAGCCCACGTTAGATGCTTTTATCAACCTAGTTAAAAATTGTACTATTTAAAATATAGAGAATATCTATCGATTTGTCTGTAAAGGATTATGCATACTCAGAATAAGAATAGGAAATAGTTATGCAAAAGGAGGGGATAGTTAAAATCAACGAAATAATACCAATCTGCTTATATATGGGGTCTATTTAACGTTAAGAAAATTACGCTAGAACTAGGCAAAAATTTTTGTATCTAGTTGTTCTAAATAAAAAATTTTTAACGATGTTATAGTGCAATTTAATTCGTTAAATTGCTCAAAGATTTATGTAGGTTAGTTTAAGATAATAAATAACAAATTTTAGGCACAAAAAAAGCACCCTAAGGTGCTTTTTTTAACTAAACAGCAATAATTACTTCTTGCTGGCAAGTGCACCGAAGCGCTTGTTGAAGCGATCAACACGTCCGCCAGTGTCTAAAACTTTTTGCTTACCAGTGTAAAACGGGTGACACGCAGAACATACGTCTAAGTGAATGTCTTTACAAAGAGTTGAGCTAGTTTCGAATTTATTTCCACATGAACATGTTGCAGAAATTACTTCGTACTTAGGGTGAATACCTTCTTTCATAGGAACCTCTAGTTAAGGCCGCATCGCTCTCCAAACCCGGAGTTTGGCACCATACGTCGTTAAAACAAATTTGTTGGTGGCGGATTTTATCCAACAACCTCCCCCCACACAAGTATTTATTTATATTTTTGCCAAAAAAGTGAACAATCTCTTTCTCAAGTACTATTGCTAGTAGGTTTTTAGCGTTATTTTTAGTACATTACAGCATTAATTTTACGGGTTGAGTTGTTATGAGTTTTGTTGAAGTTGCTATTAAAGTTCCGCTTCCACGCACCTTTGATTATAAAATAGAAGAACAGCTCAGTGGCTTATCAATTCCCTTACTACCTGGCATGCGAGTTTTGGTACCTTTTGGTAATCAAAAAAAAGTAGCGGTTGTTCTGGGTATTAAAAGTAGTACCGACGTCCCTTTAAATAAAATTAAAAATATTATAGAGGTAATAGACGACGCCCCTATTTTAAGTGCCCAGCATTTAGAACTCCTTAGCTTTACTGCCCGCTATTATTGCTATCCATTAGGCGAAACTATTCATATAGCGCTACCTGGTGCACTTCGTCAAGGTGAATCGCCTGATAAAACCAGTATTAATATGGTTGCCCTGACAGAAAAAGGTGCAAAAGTACCGTCATTAAAAGCTAAAACACAGCTCAACCTATTAAAGCAGTTATCGCAATCAGGTAAGTCATCATTAACTGAGTTAAAAGCACTGGGCTTTAGTAAAAAAACAATAGATAGCTTAATAGATAAAGAACTCATAACACAAACTATTGAGCACGATAACCAATGGCAAAGTGTTGCTCCAACCGTCGGTAGTAAACCAGTACTTAATAAAGAACAAGCGGTTGCTTGCACAGCTATAAATCAAAGTACTGGCTTTAGCAGCTTCTTATTAGAAGGCGTAACGGGCAGCGGTAAAACCGAAGTGTATTTACAGTGCCTAGAAGAAGTACTCAAACGTGGCGAGCAAGCCCTCGTACTCGTGCCCGAAATCGGCCTAACACCACAAACCGTAAACCGTTTTCGCCGCCGCTTTCCTGATACACCCATTATGCTTTGGCACTCAGCACTTACCGACAACGAACGTTTACAAACATGGCGTTTTTGCGAAAAAGGCAGTTGTGCGATAGTTATTGGCACGCGTTCGAGTATTTTTCTACCATTTTTAAAACTCGGAATGATTGTTGTTGATGAAGAACACGATTCATCATTTAAACAACAAGATACGCTTCGCTATCATGCCCGCGACTTAGCTGCTTACAGAGCTTTTCAGCATAAAATTCCGCTTATATTAGGCAGCGCCACACCCGCGCTTGAAACACTTCACAAAGCAATTAATAACAAATACCAGCTGTTAAGTTTAACCGAGCGTGCGCAAACAGCGACTGACAACCAGTTTAAGTTACTCGATATGAAAGGTCAGCCCGACCAAGCAGGTATTGCACATGCAAGCCTTGCTACTATGCGTCAGCACTTAAATCGCGGTAAACAGGTTATGGTATTTTTAAATCGTCGAGGTTTCTCACCAACCCTTATTTGCCATGAGTGCGGGTGGTTGAGCGAGTGTAAACGATGCAGTACCAGCGCTACATTTCATAAAGCGATTGGGCAAATGATCTGTCATCACTGTGGCGACCAGTACCCTGTCCCTCACCAATGCCCTGACTGTGGAAGTACGCAAATATTTCCTAACGGTAAAGGCACAGAGCAAATTGAAGAGTTTTTATCGACCGAGTTTCCTGATACACCCGTTACTCGTATAGACCGCGATTCAACTCGCCGTAAAGGTAGCCTTGAAAAAGCACTTGATGAAATAAACCTAGGCGGCGCACGCATTTTAGTGGGCACACAAATGCTTGCCAAAGGACATCACTTTGCAGATGTGAGCCTTGTTATAATTTTAGATGTAGATAGCGGCTTATACTCATGCGACTTTAGAGCGACAGAGCATTTAGCGCAATTAGTCACCCAAGTAGCGGGGCGTGCTGGACGTTCAGGAGAGCCTGGTCAAGTGTTATTACAAACACACTTTCCAGAACACCCTCTTTTACAAGACTTAGTTAATAATGGTTACCAAGACTTTGCCCGCTTTGCTCTTAGTGAGCGCGATGATGCTGACTTACCGCCCATTACAAATATGGCCATTGTGCGTGCACAAGGACATAGTATTAAACTAGTCGTCGATTTTTTGACGGATTTGGTTCCTGTGAATGGGGTATCTGGTATACAATTGCTCGGTCCGATCCCTGCCCCACTTGAAAGAGTCGCAGGCATGTATCGTTTTCAATTGCATATTCAAGCGCAAGATCGTCGCATATTACATCAGTACCTTGCGCAAATGGTTGATTATTTAAGTACCAGTAAACTTGCACAAAAAGTACGCTGGAGCTTAGACGTAGACCCTATAGACATGATTTAGGTTAAGGCCAAAATAACACCATGGCACAGCACGATTATATTAATAAAAAGCCTGCAGGCAGAAACAGTAAAAAAAACGCACCCGCTAAAAAACCATTTCCTATTCTTTTAGCCGTTATAGCCATCTTACTTGTAGGTGGTTTTGCCTACACACTATGGTTTATAAAAAGTAATGCCGACCCAAAACTTGTCGAAAAACAAGCTAACCCAACTGCACCCGCAAAAGTAGAAGTTGTTATTCCACGTACACCGGAATTTATTAAAGAAATTAGAAACCACGAGATTCAAGTTGAAGTAAAAGAACTTGAGCAAAAAGGTCCTTATGTTATGCAATGCGGTTCGTTCAGGACTCATGCACAAGCTGAATCGTTAAAAGCTAAAATCGCATTTGCAGGACTCATTTCTGAGATAAAACAAGCTGAAGGCAGCAATGGTACTTGGTATAAAGTACGTTTAGGCCCTTATAAAACCAAACGCCAAGCCGAAAGCGATAAAAACAAACTTAAACGTGTAAAAATAGTCGGCTGCGGAATTTGGGGCTGGACTTGAAAATAAACCATTCACCCATATAACCTCATCATAATCGTTTTTTACGAGTTGCCTCTGCAGCTCGATGATGAGGAATAACATGACTACTATCGTAAGTGTTCGCCGCGGCGACAAAGTTGTAATTGGCGGCGATGGCCAAGTTTCACTTGGTAACACCGTAATGAAGGGCAACGCCCGCAAAGTTCGACGTCTTTATAATGGCAAAGTAATCGCTGGTTTTGCCGGCGGTACTGCTGATGCCTTCACTCTTTTCGAACGTTTTGAAAGCAAATTAGAAATGCACCAAGGTAACCTAACTAAAGCCGCAGTAGAAATGGCTAAAGATTGGCGAAGCGACCGTGCCCTTCGAAAACTCGAAGCGCTGCTCGCCGTAGCAGACGAAACAGCCTCTTTAATTATTACCGGTAATGGCGATGTAGTTCAGCCAGAAAACGATTTAATTGCAATTGGTAGTGGTGGTAACTTTGCGCAATCAGCTGCAACCGCCCTTTTAGAAAATACAGATTTAAGCGCTCGTGAAATAGTAGAGAAAAGCTTAACTATTGCAGGCAACATCTGCGTATTTACTAATAACTTCCAAACAATCGAAGAATTATAATAGGAACTATTATGTCTGATATGACCCCAAGAGAAATTGTTCACGAGCTAGATCAGCACATTATAGGTCAGGCTAAAGCTAAAAAAGCGGTCGCTATTGCGCTTCGTAATCGCTGGCGCCGTATGCAATTAAATGAAGATTTACGCAGTGAAGTAACACCAAAAAATATATTAATGATTGGTCCAACAGGTGTAGGTAAAACAGAAATTGCCCGCCGTTTAGCAAAACTTGCTAACGCACCATTCATTAAAGTAGAAGCGACTAAATTTACTGAAGTTGGTTATGTTGGTAAAGAAGTAGATACGATCATACGTGACCTCGTTGATGTTTCAATTAAAATGACTCGCGAACAGCAAACTAAAAAGTTTAAACATCGCGCCGAAGAAGCAGCAGAAGAGCGAATTTTAGATGCACTTTTACCACCGGTTAAAGATCAATATGGCGAAAGCCAACGCGACGATACTTCATCTACTCGCCAAACATTTCGTAAAAAATTACGTGAAGGTCAATTAGATGATAAAGAAATCGAGATTGAATTAGCGCAAGCTCAATCAAACGTAGAAATTATGGCGCCTCCTGGTATGGAAGATATGACCAACCAGTTACAAAGCATGTTTCAAAACATGGGCGGCGATAAACGCACTAAACGTAAGTTAAAAATCAAAGAAGCCTTCAAACTATTAACGGAAGAAGAAGCCGCTAAATTAGTAAACCCTGAAGAGCTAAAAGAACAAGCTATTTTTGCAGTAGAGCAAAACGGTATTGTGTTTATTGATGAAATAGACAAAATTTGTAAACGTGGTGATTCTTCAGGCCCTGATGTGAGCCGAGAAGGTGTTCAGCGCGACTTACTACCGTTAATTGAAGGCTCAACAGTAAACACTAAACACGGTATGGTTAAAACTGACCATATGTTGTTTATTGCCTCAGGTGCGTTCCAAATGTCTAAACCATCAGACATGATACCTGAGCTACAAGGTCGCTTACCGATTCGAGTAGAACTTGAGCCACTAACTGCAGATGACTTTAAACGTATCCTGACAGAGCCACATGCATCGCTTACTGAGCAACAACGAGAGCTCCTTAAAACTGAGCAAGTAACGATTGAGTTTAGTGATGATGCTATTGAGCGTATTGCTAAGGCTGCGTGGCAAGTTAACGAAAAAACCGAAAACATCGGTGCTCGTCGCTTGCATACTGTGATGGAAAGATTGATGGAAGAAATTTCATACGATGCTTCTGAAAAAGCAGGTTCATCACTTGTGATTGACGCCGCTTACGTTGAAAAACATCTAGGCGCACTTGTTGAAGATGAAGACTTAAGCCGCTTCATTCTATAAAACGAATATAAACGTTATACTAAAAGCCTCCAGATTGGGGGCTTTTTAATGGGATATATAAAATGAAACACGTTACAAAAGTGCATTACCACAGCGTGAGTAAAAATTTAGATGTTTATTTTGACGACAATAGCCAAGCAGTCTTTAGCTGTGAATTTTTACGCGTTCACTCTCCCTCTGCTGAAGTGCAAGGCCATGGCTCTGGTCCAATGAAGCTAGTACTTAATAAACAATCTGTAGGTATAAAAAACATAGTACCTGTCGGGCATTATGCACTGCGTTTAGATTTCGATGATGGTCACAATAGCGGACTGTTCAGTTGGAGTTACTTTGAAAAACTACAAGCGCAGCAACAAACGTTGAGCGATGAATATTCGGCACGCGTAGCCGAGCACGAACAAAACAAAAACAGTGTACCAATAAAGTTTATTCCTTAAACCTTATTGGTAACTTTAGGTGGGTATTTTTAGATTAGTTAACCTAAACCCTGGTTAAGATATTTACTATCCAGAGTTCAGGTTAGTTACACTTTAAACTTATCAATAGCGCTAAATAACACTCTAGCTTGCTCAGATACTTCTTCGCTAGTTTGGGCGTTTTTAGCAGCATGTTCAGTTGCATCTTGCGCAATATCGCGAATTCTTACTACATTTTTATTAACCTCTGATGCCACTTGGCTTTGCTCGTCAATAGCAACCGCTATTTGAGAGCTCATTTCCATTATTGTTTGTACATCTTCAGTAATTGCGCCTAATAACTCACCTGCTTTAATTGCTTGCGAGGCACTTTCATCGCCTTGAGAACGACATTTGTGCATAATACTCACCACTTCTTGAGTACGCTGCTGTAAGGTACTTATAATACCTTCAATCTCACTCGTGGACTCTTGAGTACGCTTCGCTAATGAACGAACCTCATCTGCAACAACAGCAAAACCACGACCATACTCACCAGCACGTGCCGCTTCTATTGCCGCATTAAGTGCGAGTAAATTTGTTTGATCTGCAATCCCCCGAATTACATCAAGCACTGAACCAATTGTTTCGCCATCTTTTTCAAGTTGCGATACTACATTTGATGCATTCCCTAACGAATCAGATAGGGCTCTAATGTGCTTAACGGTAGAGTCAACTTCACTGCGCCCTTGTTGAGCACTTAAGTTTGTTGACTCTGCTTTTTTAGCAGCCGCTTCAGTATTATGTGAAATATCCTGAATCGTCGCCTGCATTTCGGTGGCTGCAGTTGCAACCATGTCGGCTTCATGTAATTGCTCTTGCATACCGGAGCTTGTTGCTGCGGTACTTTCTGATAAATGCTCTGTTGCTATGTTAAGCGTATTTAAAGCACCATTAACTTCGTTAATTAAGTTTTTAAAATCGCCTATTAAACTATTAAAGTCGACCGTCATGGTGGTAATTTCGTCTTTACCTGTTTGCTCTATCATCACGCTTAAATCATTATTACGACGAATATCGTTAATGGTGTGATAAACCCGCTCTATAGGCACAATAATCGAGCGGCTCGTGAAATAAACCAACATTAAAACAATAATGCCAGCAATCACAAAAATAAGAATGGCTAAAAATTGTGCCTGTTCAACGCTTTTATCTACCTGTTGCTTAGTGCTTAATAGTATCTGCGCAACGATTGCATCACTTTGTTCAACACTTTTACGCATTTTTCCAAGTGCACCTGAATTTAAATCTAAGCCCAATTCAACCTGTGCCTGGACCAATGCTTGAAATTGCGTTTGGTAGGAATTTAAAAAGCCATTTAATTGAGCTGTGTACCCTGTATCAAATTGAGCCTGAGCGATTTGCTGTTTTAAAGTATCAACCCCTTCATCAAATCGAGTTAAATACTTAAGATCAAAACGTAGCATAAAATCTTTTTCAGCCCGTCTTAATTGTAATATAGAAGATAAGAGTTTGTAATTATCTTGCTCTTTGAGCAAGCTTTCGACCTCGTGTACTGCACTTCTTAGTTCGCCATACAGCCCATCTTTTGGGTGTAATCCTATGCGTTTTTGTAGCACAACAACACTCATAAAGTCATTGTTATAAGCACTTACCAAATTATCGAGATTACTTATTTTTTGGGTTTCGATGCCCTGCTCTTGCATAATTACATTCAACTTAGCAATTTTACTTTTAAGCTGGTTATAATCTTGTTCAAATAAGTCTAATGCTTCTTCTTGTTTATAAAAAAGAAAGTTTTTTTCATGTTTACGCAGTTCTAATTCATGGATATTAAGCTCTTCAGCAAGCTGAATTGTTTTATTTAAGCTTAACGTTGTTCTCGCTTCATAAATTATTACGCATAAAAGGACCACCATTGCTAAACCAACAACGACTGCGTTTAACTGTAAACGTCGTTTGATTGTTAAGTTTTGTAAAAAATTCATCGCTAACGCCTTTTTTAAATATGCATTTGTATTATAGCTGATAGCTCAGAAGCGACTCATTAATTTAACTTTTTATTATTGGTTATTCTAAGCTACTTAATTATGATGGCTATAAAGCGACACTATCCCACAAACCTTTATGTAACGATTGTGTGTTATTCCACTGTTGTTTAACCAACCAATCAATTAAAGGCGCGGGATCGCTAGGGTAATTTATTTGCTTATTTTGCGGGGCGCTATTCCAGTCATCAAGGGCTTGCGGGTTTAAATAGTTCATAACATGCGCCATGCCCATGGCAAACAAAGTTTGTGCATTTGCGGTTTGCTCAAACTGACCATCTAAAGGCTTTAATAGTAACTTCTTACCTAACTTAAGCGCTTCACTGGCAAGCTCAAACCCCGCATTGCCAATAACGCCACTCGTGTTTGCTAAGTCATTTAAAAAACCAGAACGTGAGGGTGGTCGCAAATGTATATGCCCAAAAGACTGATTGCAGGCATTTGGGTGATAACAATAAAATTCTTTTTCGGGAAAGTCTTTTAAGTAATCAACAATGCTATCTAAGTTTTCAAACGGTAAATATACCAATACCTTATTTAGTACCGCGACAGGATTCTCATGATTATGATGAGCAATAAAAGGCGGGATTATATTATTTGCAAATGGCTTCCAGTGTACGCCTAAGTAGGTAGATGCTGGTGCATAATGCTTGATGAGCGATTTTCTAAGTACACCACGACCAAATATAGGTACGTTTTCTGACAAAAATGCGGCTTGGTGACTAATACCGATAACGGGTATATCGGCCCGTTTTGCAGCCCATGCTGTAACTGGCTCAAAGTCATTAAGTACAAAATCGTACTGTTTTATATCAAGCGATTTTATATCACTCACCAGCTTACAAACTCGCATGTTTTTAAGTGTTTTTAAATTTTTGACTTGCCCATTTTCAGTACTAAACGATAAGCCCCGATACGCTTTATAATCTGAGAATTCGTGCATATCAAAGTAATCTTTATTTGCTCGCCCTGAAAACACATAATCAACATCAATACCAAGTTTATTAAAGCAGCTTGCCATAACCCTAGCCCGCGTTATATGACCATTACCGGTACCCTGCACTCCATACAATATTTTCATACAGGTACCACAAGCGCTAATGCGAATAAGCCACAAACACTGCCAATAATCGCACCTATAATAATATCAGCAGGAAAATGTACGCCTAATACAACACGAGAAATAGCCACACCAGCAGCCCAACTAAGTAGTAGCCATATATATTCAGGGAAAAAGTGACTTAGTATAATCGCAACTAAGAACGCTGCAGCGCTGTGACCCGAGGGCAAACTAAATTTATCACTTGGTACTATGTAAGCATTTGTTACTAAGCAGTCGCATGGACGGATACGGGCAAATCTATTTTTGGCAAGTAAATAAATGGGCCTTTCTATAGCAAAACCAACTAATATCGTTACAGGTAATAATTGTTGCTGCTCATTATTACTAAGCCACCACACCGCTAAACACACAAGTATGTAAAGCCCACCATCACCGCTCTTAGATAAGCCAAACGCCATTGTTTTAAACCACTTCGGTGAGTTGCAATTAAACAGAGTTAAAAATAATTGCTCATCTAGCAGAGCTGCCCTTTTAAACATATTATTGTTATCCATCACTCCCCCCTCATTGCATAATATATGAACACCGATTTAGCTTATGTGTTGTAAATAACAATTGAGTGACGCTTTTAAGACACTATTATTGCGATTAATGATTTAGCGCTTGTTTTGTCTAAATTTACTGCGATTAAGTCGTTGTTATTGCTTATAAGGAGGGTATACTGAGGTATAAATTAATGTACCTTTTGAGGATAAAATAATGGATTACAGCACTTCTGATTTATGTGACCACTTTGCTGATGTGGTTGACGTGCTAGAGCCAATGTTCATCAACTTTGGTGGTCGACACAGCTTTGGTGGCCGCATTAAAACGGTTAAATGTTTTGAAAATAATGAACTGATCCGCGAATTACTTTCTCAAGACGGTACAGACTTAGTGCTTCTTATTGACGGTGGTGGCTCAACTCGCCGTGCACTTATTGATATTGAATTGGCCGAACTTGCACTTGAAAATAACTGGAATGGTATTGTTGTTTACGGCGCAGTACGCCACGTTGATGAGCTTGAAGAACTTGATTTAGGCATTCAAGCAATTGCTTCTATCCCTGTTGCAGCTGACAGTGAAGGTGCTGGCGAGGATGCTATAGGCGTTAACTTTGCCGGTGTATCATTTTTTGATGATGACTTTATTTATGCTGATAGTACTGGCATTGTTTTATCTGCAGAAGAATTGGAAGTTGTAGAAGTATAACGTGACCTCCCATTTAAAAGTATATGATGAAAGCGCGGTTAGAGCACTTTGCTCTAGCCGCGTAAATGAAAAAAAAGCATGGCAATCAATGGCCTTGCTAGACACTCAAGTAAACCTGCAACAAGCACTTATTGACGCAGCTCAATTTGGTATTCGCTACGTACTTCTTGGTATTTGCGAAGATATTGGCCCAAAAGCAAATTTAGGAAATGGCGGTGCAAACGAAGCATGGTCTGCTTTTTTAAAACGTTTTTTAAACCAACCTCATAATCAATTTATTGCCACTCAAAAAGTACTTTTATTGGGTGAAGTAAATACTGATGATTTAATGGCGCAAAGCAACCAACTTAATAATCAGCAAGCCCAGCAGTTAACTCAATTACGAGATTTATGCCAACAACTTGATGAACGCGTAGAGTCAGTATTAAGCCTTATTTTTAAAGCAGGGCTTGAGCCAATCGTCATTGGCGGAGGTCACAATAATTGCTTAGGTATTATTCGCGCGCTAAGTAAGTCAAAAAACACGTCTGTTAATGCTATCAATTTTGACCCTCATGCCGATTTTAGAGAATGTGAAGGTCGCCATAGTGGTAATGGTTTTCGCTACGCGTATAACGAGCAACATCTAAGTAATTACCATGTTATTGGCTTACATGAATTAAAAAATAATCAAGCAATTATAGATGCAATGAGTGAAGCTAACTTTAAGTTTGATAGCTATCAATCTATACAAGTTAAGCGAAAAATTACACTAACGCAGGCAATTGAAAATGCACTAAGTAATTTTAATGATTTACCACTGGGTGTTGAAGTTGATTTAGATAGTATTACTTATATGCCAGTTAGTGCATATACATACTGCGGATTTAGTGTGAGTGACACTGAGCACTTTGTGCATTTAGCTGCAAGCCACCGGCACTCTAAGTACTTACACTTATGTGAAGCAGCGCCTAGCCAGCACCCTAACGGGTTAGATGCCGGTGCTGCCCATGTAGGGCAAGTGATTAGTGCACTTGTAAATAGCTACCTACAAGGCAAAGAAAACTCTTAACGTTGTTGAACCGATCGCCACTCTTTTAGCCAGCTCATTAAACCGATACTACTTAGCGGGTGACCAAAGTAATAACCTTGGGCAGCATAACCTTTTAAGCTTTTTACAAACTTAAGTTGCTCAAGTGTTTCAACTCCTTCAAAAATCACTTTTGTTTTTTGTTGGCTATGCATATCAACCATTCCACCAACTAAACTGCGTATATTGTTTTGATTACTAAAGTCAGCGGTAAGTGAAGGTGAAACCTTAATATACTCAACCGCTAAACTTGGTAACTTAGAAAGTAGTACCGGGTTATCACCAAGTCCATCCACACATACTTTTAAGCCTATGTTATTAAGCCTTGCGATCATGCCTCGGCCTTTGTCATCTAAACCAGCAAAAATATGTAAAGGGCATTCAACAATTAAGTCTCCCGCCTCTAAGTGATGTTCATTTATAACAATATCAACAAATTCAACAAACTCTTCATTTAGCATTTCAGGGCCAAATACGTTAATGCTAAGCGGTATGGAAATACCTTCTACTCTAAGCGCCATTGCAAGCTCAGCGGCTCTCTCCATTACAAATTTAGCAAGCGGATAACCAAGCCCAGCTATTCTTATGTCGTCAATAAAACGATTAGCAGATAAAATCCCTTGCTTAGGATGCTGCCAACGCAGTAGTAATTCTAAAAACTCAATTTGACCGTTTTCGTTACAAATTATAGGTTGAAAATAGAGTTCTAATTCGCTCGAAAAATCAATATTTGCTAATTCTTTTAGTCGCGCTTGTTGCTCTCGCAGTTCAATCATCATTTGTTGATGATAAGGCACAACCTTGCGATTTGGGTGGCTATCGAGTGCTAGGTATGCGTACGATATTAAATTATCAAAGTTATTGTCTTGCTCATTACAATCAACATAACTCGCCCTCGCTTTTACCTCTACAGTGCAGTTAGCAACATTAAATGGCTTAAGCGTTGCACCCAGTATTTGTTCAATAACCAACTCATGTAAATGTTTTTGATTCGCGAAACTACAAATAAATGCAAAGTTAAGGCCCCCTAAGTGAGCTAGCTTTTCTTGCCCAACTAAAGTCACTATCTCGTCACTTGAAAGCAGTTCTTTTATTCGATTAGCCGATTGTGCTAAAAGTATATCGCCAAAGTCACGTCCTATATGCTGGTTAACTTGCTCAAATCCTTCAAGACGAATAACGATTAACGCTGCACTTACTTGCTTGTTGTCGCACCATGCATAGTAACCTTGGCGTAACTGTTTTCTATCTGCAAAAACCGAAAGCGGAGACTCTTCTATAAATGTATCACCTGTAGGTTCTGGCTCTATCACGACTTCTATTTCAGCGCTTTCGTCATTTAAAAAGCCAACAATAGCTAATAATAATATTGCTAACACAACCCAAAATAACGGAACTTCCAATAATAAATGAGCTGAAAATAGAACAACAAATAAAAGGCCAGCCATTGAGCTGGTAATAATCATGCTCCAATTATTTCGCTCGAAGGCTTGCCATAAATGAAAACAAAATCCAAAAGCAAGCAAAATGGCAAGCCAGGCCGCACCACTGCTTAAAATAGCCAAACCAACAGCTGCTGTGCATAAATAGCTAAATTTAATACTGGCATTTTTAACGGCAAATAAAGTGGCAATCATCGCCATCAATAGTGCACCACTAAAAAATATTGGGAAGTTACTGTCGGTTAGTATGTTCAAATTAACGGCATCCGTATTCGCTAAAAAAGTTTAAACCAGATTATATGTGGGCAAAAATAATACAAACTAGTTAATTCTACCCAAAATCCATAAATTTAACAGTTTATTTACGCCAAATTGGTAACTTAATTGTGATGGATGACTTATTTGCCAATGCGCAATATCAGCTCTTGCACCAACCTTTAAAATACCACGGTCGTCTAACCCTAGTGCTTTAGCAGCATTGCGAGTAACACCTGCCAATGCTTGCTCGGGTGTTAATCTAAACAATGTGCATGCCATGTTCATCATCAAGTGCACTGAGCACAGCGGTGAAGTGCCAGGATTAAAATCACTCGCAATAGCTATAGGTACTTTATATTGATTAAGTAACTCAATAGGTGGGAATTTAGTTTCTCTTAAAAAATAAAATGCACCGGGCAATAACACCGCGACCGTCCCAGCGTTTGCCATGGCTTTTACACCCTCTTCATCGAGATGCTCAATATGATCTGCCGAAAGGCCATTGAACTGCGCCACCAGCTCAGCACCATGTTGATTAGATAACTGCTCAGCATGGCATTTTACTGGGAGGTTATGCTTTTTAGCCGCCTGGAAAACACGTTTGGTTTGCGAATAACTAAACCCTACATTTTCACAAAATACATCGACTGCATCAGCAAGATTATTAGCCACTACCTGATCAAGCATGTCAGTACATACCAAATCAATATATTCATCAGCACGGTCTTTGTATTCAGGCGGTAGAGCATGCGCCCCTAAAAAAGTAGCTTTAATATCAATAGGATGATGCTCACCCAACAAACGAGCTACTTCTAATATTTTTATCTCGTTTTCAGTATCTAGCCCATAGCCTGATTTTATTTCAACGGTGGTTACACCTTCTTTTAACAACGTATTTAAGCGATCTTTTGCATCAACAAATAATTGCTCTCGATCGGCTGCTCTCGTCGCCTTAACCGTACTTGCTATGCCACCGCCTTGTGCCGCAATTTGCTCATAACTTACACCCTGCAAGCGCTGCTCAAACTCTTGCGACCTTGAACCTGCAAACACTAAATGTGTATGACAATCTATTAAGCCCGGCGTTAACCACTGCCCCTTTATACTCAATGTCGGCGTTGCAAACACATCAAAACTGGGCAACGTTGATTGCTCTCCAATCCACGCAATTTTACCATTTTTAATAGCTATGGCAGCATTTTCGATTGCGCCATAAGGGGCATTTATATTGCTATCCATAGTGGCAATATTGGCATCAGTTAAAAGTAAGTCGATTTCTTCTAACTCATCATTTTTTGTTGTGCTTTGCATTTTACAGCCCTTTTTACGCCCAGAGTGATGAAAATATAGTCTAACAACCCATCTTGTATATACAAGATAATTGTGTCATCTTATTTATATAGTTTATTTTTAATGTAACCATAAATTTAATGACGACACCTAAATTTGCGCAAATAAAACAATTCATTGTTGATAAAATTCGCAGCGGTACGTGGCAAGAAAACCAACGTGTTCCCTCTGAAAACGAACTAAGTAGTCAATTTAGTGTCAGCAGAATGACAGCCCGCCGAGCACTAAGCGAATTAACCGAGGCAGGTATTTTAACCCGCAGCCAAGGGCTTGGTACATTTGTAGCCACATTTAAATCGCAGTCATCGTTACTCGAAATAAAAAACATTGCTGATGAAGTAAAAGAGCGTAACGGCAACTACACCTGTAGTGTACTCATACTTGAATCAATAAATGCAGTCGCACCTATTGCCATTGCGCTTGGTGTTGAGATTGACAGTGTTGTATATCGAAGTGTACTCGTTCATAACGAAAACGACAGCCCCTTGCAGCTAGAAGAGCGTTTTGTAAACCCTGCACTTGCGGCTGGTTACTTACAACAAGACTTTAGCACGCTTACACCTCATGAATATCTATCTAGTGTTGCACCACTTACCCAAGCGAGGCATACCGTAGAGGCTATTATGCCAAACAGCGAAATGTGCCAATGGTTAAACTTATACAACGAAGAGCCGTGCTTACAAGTTATTCGACGCACATGGTCTATTAACGGCATTGTAAGCTTTGCGCGCCTTGTATCACCAGGCAGTAAATATCGCTTAGGTGGTCACTTAACATTTAAAAAATAACAAACAATAGCGCTTACTGCGCTTTTTTTATAACAAATCACCTTGTATATACAACAGGAGCAAAACATGAACAACCGACTCGACACAAGTCGCGTAATACGTGCACCTCATGGCGATAAAATAAGTGCTAAAAGCTGGCAAACTGAAGCTGCTAAGCGCATGCTAATGAATAATTTAGACCCTGAAGTTGCAGAACATCCTCATGCACTTGTTGTATATGGTGGTATTGGCCGAGCAGCTCGTGATTGGCCAAGTTATGACAAAATTATAGAGACCCTCGATAGACTCGAAAGCGACGAAACTCTGCTTGTACAATCAGGAAAACCCGTTGGTGTATTTAAAACCCACAGTAATGCCCCTCGTGTACTTATTGCCAACTCAAACCTTGTTCCACACTGGGCAAATTGGGAGCACTTTAACGAGCTCGATAAAAAAGGCTTGATGATGTACGGACAAATGACAGCGGGTTCTTGGATTTATATTGGCTCGCAAGGCATTGTACAAGGCACTTACGAGACCTTTATAGCCATGGCAAAGCAACATTTTTCAGGCAGTGCTAAAGGCAAGTGGGTATTAACGGGTGGCCTTGGAGGTATGGGCGGTGCGCAACCACTTGCCGCTACAATGGCAGGGTTTAGTGCGCTAGTTGTTGAATGTGATGAAAGCCGTATCGATTTTCGTATAAAAACAGGCTACGTTGATGTAAAAGCAACGAACCTTGAACACGCACTGCAATTAATAACCGACGCGTGCATAAAAGGTGAAGCCCTATCAGTTGGCTTACTTGGTAACGCTGCCGATGTATTTAGTACACTGGTTAAAACAGGTATTACACCTGATGTAGTCACAGATCAAACATCAGCTCACGATCCATTAAATGGTTACTTACCACAAAACTGGACAATGGAGCACGCAGCAAAAATGCGTGAGCAAGATCCAAAAGCGGTAGTAAAAGCGGCTAAACAATCAATGGCAGTCCAAGTTAGAGCCATGCTGGCGCTGCAAAAAGCGGGTGCCGCCACTACTGATTACGGAAATAATATTCGTCAAATGGCGTTTGATGAAGGTGTTACCAACGCATTTGATTTTCCTGGATTTGTACCCGCCTATATTCGCCCTTTATTTTGTGAAGGTATTGGACCATTTAGATGGGTAGCATTATCGGGCGATCCTGAAGATATTTATAAAACCGACGCTAAAGTAAAAGAGCTTATTCCTGATGATGCGCATTTACATAATTGGCTTGATATGGCGCGTGAACGCATTCAATTTCAAGGGCTACCTGCACGTATTTGTTGGGTAGGTTTAAAAGATAGAGCACGCCTTGCATTGGCCTTTAACGAAATGGTTAAAAATGGCGAACTTAAAGCCCCTATCGTTATTGGTCGCGATCACCTCGACTCGGGCTCAGTTGCCAGCCCTAACCGCGAAACAGAAAGTATGAAAGATGGCTCAGATGCGGTATCGGACTGGCCATTACTCAATGCACTGCTTAATACGGCAAGTGGTGCTACTTGGGTGTCTCTTCATCATGGTGGCGGTGTAGGTATGGGCTTTAGCCAACACTCAGGTGTGGTTATTGTTGCCGATGGTACAAATGAAGCTAAAGAGCGTATTGCTCGCGTACTTTGGAACGACCCTGCAACGGGTGTAATGCGCCATGCTGATGCTGGATACGACATAGCAAAGAACTGCGCTAAAGAACAAAATTTAGACCTACCTATGCTAAACGAGGAATGATCATGTTCGAACTTACTCTCACACCAGGCTCACTTGATTTAAACACATTGAGAAAAATTAATAATTCACCGGTAAAGTTAAACCTTGTAAAGCATGCTGAATCACAAATAGCAGCCAGCGCACAAACCGTTCAAAACGTTATTAATGAGCACCGCACTGTATACGGAATTAACACCGGGTTTGGGTTATTAGCTAATACCAAAATTGCCGACGACGAACTTGAATTATTACAGCGCTCCATTGTGCTTTCACACGCTGCGGGCATTGGCGAATACATGGATGACAGCACAGTAAGGTTAATGATCACCTTAAAAGTAAACTCGCTTTCGCGCGGCTACTCGGGTATTCGCCTGCAAGTAATCCAATTTTTTATGCAGCTGCTTAGTAGCGAAGTATATCCGTGCGTGCCTAAAAAGGGCTCCGTGGGGGCATCGGGGGATTTAGCCCCTCTTGCGCATATGTGCCTACCTTTATTAGCTGAAGGACAAATGCGACACAAAGGAAAAATAATTAGTGCAGCACAAGGGTTAAAAATAGCGGGGCTTGAACCTCTTACCCTTGCAGCTAAAGAAGGCTTAGCATTATTAAATGGCACACAAGCGTCGACTGCGTTTGCACTACAAGGCCTATTTAGAAGCGAGAACTTATATGCACAAAGCTGCGTTATCGGCTCGATAAGCATAGAAGCTGCAATGGGTAGTCGCGCGCCATTTGATGCACGTATTCATGATATTCGTGGTCAGCGCGGACAAATAGACACCGCTCAAGTATTTAGAGAGCTACTCGATACGCACTCTCAAATTAGTGATTCCCACGTAAATTGTGAAAAAGTACAAGATCCATACTGCCTTCGCTGCCAACCTCAAGTGCTAGGTGCTTGCCTAACTCAAATACGCCAAGCCGCAGAAGTATTGTTATGCGAGTCAAACGGTGTAACCGATAATCCGCTAGTTTTTGCCGATGTAGGCGACATAATATCGGGAGGTAACTTTCATGCAGAACCCGTTGCAATGGCCGCCGATAACTTAGCTATCGCAATTGCCGAAATTGGTGCATTAGCAGAAAGGCGAATTGCATTACTTATCGATTCAAACCTATCCAAATTACCGCCATTTTTAGTTGAAAACGGCGGTGTAAATTCAGGATTTATGATTGCCCAAGTTACCGCAGCAGCGCTTGCGTCAGAAAACAAATCATTAGCACATCCGGCTTCGGTCGATAGCTTGCCTACATCTGCAAATCAAGAAGATCATGTTTCTATGGCAACCTTTGCAGCAAGGCGCTTAGATGAAATGGCCAATAATACCCAAGGTGTTTTGGCAATAGAATGGTTAGCATCGGTTCAAGGGCTAGAATTTAGAAAGCCGCTTGAACCATCACATAAAGTGCAAAGCGCTAAAGCGTTGTTACGCGAGCATGTAAGTTACTATGATAAAGACCGCTACTTTGCTCCCGATATCGAAGCTGCTAATACATTACTAAGTGAAGGTAAGCTATGCGACTTCATAGAGAGCAGTCCCCTGCCTTCAGCATATTAAATACCATATTGGTAAGTAAAGCCTAGCGCTTCAATAGCTGAGCCAATAACTTTGCGCTCAGCTTTATCATCACTGGTAAAGCGTGGTAACTCGCCACCATGTTCTGCACACTTCACTGCGTAGTATTCAGCTTTTGTTGGGTGCGCAGGATTAACAACATTATAAATATTTTGCCCTACTTGCCAGTGCTCTATCACCGCAAAAACAGCATTAATTACATCTTGTTGATGCACCATATTTACTACTTGCTCACTTGATGTATTAAGCTCTTTGCCTGCCACAAAACGACCCGATTCTCTATTAGGCCCTAGTAATCCAGCTAAACGCAGCACTTTCCCGTCTTGCTCAAGTACTTGCTCTTCTGCCTCATAGAGCTTTATTTGGCGCTCGTTTGTGCATGAAATATCGCAACTTTCGCTATATACACCAGGCTCTTGATCGTACACCCCGGTTGATGAGCACAATAAAAAGCCCTTTGCGTTTAACTCCTTTGAGAGCTTAAGCGCTGCGGTGAGTGTTTCAGGATAATTACTTTCACTGTGCCTGCTACGTGGTGGAATAGTACATACCCAATAAGCATTTTGTAAATCAACTTGATGTCTTAATTGCCCATCTTCAAGTGTAAACTGACGCTCAAAATCAAACTCGTGTATATCTGTTCTATGCGTTCCTTGTACTTGCCAATCAGTTTTTTGCGCACTTACGCATAAAGCATGCCCTAACCAACCTGCACCTAATACTACTAATTTATTACTTTTATTTGTCATTTTTGTATAAGCCTTTATTTTAAACGCATAATTAGTTCTTTCTATCTAACTTTATAGAGATTTTAAGTAAGATATGATTAGATATAATTTCATAAATAATAAAAATATGCGCACTCATGCTAAATAATTTATCATTACGGAAGAAAATATTATTATTGATTGGTGGAACAATTACCGTTTTACTAATTATCGCCTCAACATTTTTTGTTAAACACATTGCAAACCTCTCTAGAGAAAACATAGAAAACGAAGCACAAAGTTATCTACAGACCGAGCAACTTTCAATGCAAAGTTACTTTGCAATGTACGGTAAAATGGTATCAACCTTTGTTAATAACCCACATTTAATCAACTTTTTTGAAAATTGGGATACTCGCGATCAAGCACTCGAAAGCGCGCCAGGTTACAACGAAGTAAACCAAGACTTTGTGCGTTTAAGCTCAAACGACGAAAACATTTTATCGGCCTTTTTTGCCTCAGCAACCACCGGTGAATACTTTAAAGAAAATGAACGTACAAGTCACTACAACGGCCAGCCTTATTACGCCTACAAGCGTGGTTGGTGGCAAGAAGCCATGCAAGTTAACAAACTTTATGTAGGTCCAATCTCTGTTGATTTAACCACAGGCGTAGCATCTGCAGTAGTACAACAACCTGTTTATAACGCACAGCGTAAACTCATTGGTATGGGCGGTGTTGATTTACAACTAAACAAAATTAACGACATGGTCGAAAATATTCGCTTTAACGGCCAAGGTTATGGATTTTTACTCGATGGAAATCAAAAAGTAGTTCACTTTTCAAAAGCCACTGGACACAAACTTTCAATTACAGATGAAGGTGCAAACGGTAAAGAAGGACTCGATGCGCTTGAGCAACAATTTACAGATACAGCAGGCTTTAAAGAATTAAATACACAAATGCGAAATAACCTTAAAGGCAGCCAAATGGTTACTTTTAAAGGTGAGCAGTTTTATGTGGTTTACCATCGCTTACAGCTAGATCAGCCTCATATAGATTGGTATGTAGGTCTACTTATTCCTACTAGCATGATTGAAGAGCCCGTAAATGCCGCAGTAACCGCAACAACAACTGCAGTAGTTATTATCTTAATTATTATATTAGCCATGATTTTATGGGCTACCCATATGATTTCAAAACCCATCACTACACTTACGCACATTATGCGTGATATAGCATCGGGTGAAGGCGACCTTACTCAAAAAATTGATATTAATAGCCAAGATGAAGTGGGACAGCTGGCCAATCATATGAACACTTTTATTGATAAATTACGGGCCATGATGCTAGAAACCGCAGCGCAAGCAGAACAGCTAAGTAATGCAGCAGCTCAGCTAAGACATGTTTCTGAGCAAACTAATTCTGAAATTCAGCAAGAGAAGCAGCAAGTTGATAGCGTCAGCGCCGCGGTAACTGAAATGGCGACTACTGTGCTTGAAATATCACGTAATGCACAACATACAAATAATGCAGCTGAAGAAGTTCAGGCAATTACAGCTGAAGGTGCAAGCCGTTCTACACAGGCGCAAAAAGTAATGACTGAACTGGCGTTGCATATTGGCGAAGCATCTAAAGTGGTTGCAGGCCTTGAGCAAGAAAGTAATAATATTGGTGCATTAGTCGATGTAATTAATTCAATAGCCGATCAAACCAACTTACTTGCACTTAATGCGGCTATAGAGGCAGCTCGTGCCGGTGAACACGGTCGAGGCTTTGCCGTTGTTGCTGATGAAGTACGCTCACTAGCAAGTCGCACACAAGAATCAACTGACGATATTCGTAATATGATTTCGCGCTTGCAGCAAATAGCTCAACAGGCCTCAGTGATGATGCAACAAGGACAAGATCAAACCGAGGGCTCAGTACTGCAAACTAAAGAAGTACTTAGCTCACTTCACAATATTGCGCAGTCGGTCACTAAAGTACAAGACCAAAGTCATCAAATAGCCACGTCAACTGAGGAGCAAACAGTCGTTGCTGAAGATATTAATACGAGCCTTTCGGCAATTAATAACTTAGTGAACAGTACCGCTGACCATGCACATACCCTCGCTGACGAAGCTCGT
Organism: Pseudoalteromonas sp. BSi20429; assembly: GCF_000238895.1. Classification (NCBI taxonomy): domain Bacteria; kingdom Pseudomonadati; phylum Pseudomonadota; class Gammaproteobacteria; order Alteromonadales; family Pseudoalteromonadaceae; genus Pseudoalteromonas; species Pseudoalteromonas sp. BSi20429. The sequence continues at coordinate 22,910 of NZ_BADV01000031.1, forward strand.
GACTTAAGTGATCTAGCTGCGGCACTTAACAAAACGGTTAACCAATTTAAATTATAAAACACTCATTTAATAGCTGTGTTTAAGCGTCAAACTTAAGCGCAGCTATAACCCTTGTTTTTAATTTATTTAGCACCATATCTTTACAGTTCGCTACTATTTTTACTGTAATTGAGTAATACAAAGTTATTTTTACGAACCAGATCAAATTTTTCGATTTTATACACAGATCTTTTTATTGAGATAGTTTGTTGTTTGGCAGAGTCTGGTATAGTAGCGCACGTAATAAACAGTGCTTTTTGAGCGGTTTAATACGATATTGCTAATTAATATGTTCTAAGTGTTATTTAAAAGCACATATTAATTACCAATTGTTAAAAATGGGTTAGCCGATACTCGGCTGACAAAGAATACATTGTAACGGTTTTATCATGATATCTAATTTATTTACCAAGCTTTTTGGTAGTCGCAATGACCGCACTATTAAAAACTTAAGAAAGACGGTCGCGCTAATCAATGCGCTAGAAACGCAACTTGAAGCGCTTTCTGATGAAGATTTAAGAGCTAAAACAGCTGAGTTTAGAGAACGTTACGATAACGGACAAGGCCTTGACGATATCCTACCTGAAGCTTTTGCTGTGGTACGTGAAGCGTCAAAGCGTGTAAATGGCATGCGTCATTTCGACGTGCAGTTATTAGGTGGTATGGTTTTACATCAAGGTCGCATTGCAGAAATGCGTACCGGTGAAGGTAAAACACTAACAGCTACCCTACCAGCTTATTTAAACGGCTTAACAGGCAAAGGTGTTCACGTAATTACTGTGAATGACTACCTTGCTAAACGTGATGCTGAAACCAACCGTGCGTTATTTGAATTTTTAGGCCTTACTGTAGGCTGTAACGTACCAGGTATGATGCCACAGCAGAAGAAGCTAGCTTATACTGCTGACATTACGTACGGTACAAATAACGAATTTGGTTTTGACTACCTTCGCGATAATATGGCTTTTAGCATTGATGAACGTGTTCAGCGTCCATTATTTTATGCCGTAGTCGATGAAGTGGATTCAATCTTAATTGATGAAGCGCGTACTCCGCTTATTATTTCAGGCCCAGCTGAGGACAGCTCTGAGCTATACACTGAAATAAATACCATCGTTCCTTTACTTGAACTTCAAGAAAAAGAAGACGAAGAAGGTGTTGAAGGCGACGGCGATTACACTATTGATGAAAAGTCTAAGCAAGTTCATTTAACAGAACGTGGTCAAATTAAAGTAGAAGAGCTACTTACTGAACGCGGCTTAATTGAAGAAGGCGATTCGCTTTACTCAGCAGCAAGCATTACGCTACTAAGTCACGTTTATGCCGCCCTTCGTGCCCACAAGCTATACCAAAAAGATGTTGATTACGTAGTAAAAGAAAACGAAGTAATCATTATCGATGAGCATACTGGTCGTTCAATGGAAGGTCGTCGTTGGTCAGAAGGTTTACACCAAGCTGTTGAAGCTAAAGAAGGTGTAAATATTCAGAACGAAAACCAAACACTTGCGTCTATTACGTTCCAAAACTACTTCCGTTTATACGAAACATTAGCAGGTATGACAGGTACTGCCGATACTGAAGCTTTTGAGTTTCAATCTATCTACGGCCTAGATACTGTTGTTATGCCAACTAATAAGCCAATGGTTCGTGATGATCGCGCCGACTTAGTTTACCTAACACAAGAAGAAAAATACGAAGCAATTTTAATTGACATTAAAGACTGTCAAGACCGCGGACAACCGGTACTTGTAGGTACTATTTCAATTGAAAGCTCTGAGTATTTATCGCAGTTTTTACGCAAAGAAAAAATTAAGCACAACGTACTTAATGCCAAATTTCATGCGCAAGAAGCAGATATCGTTTCAGATGCTGGCCTACCAGGTACAGTAACAATTGCAACCAACATGGCCGGTCGTGGTACCGATATCGTGTTAGGTGGTAACTGGAACAGTGAAGTTGAAAAACTTGAGAACCCAACTGCTGAGCAAATTGCTGAAATTAAAGCAGCTTGGAAAATTCGCCATGATGCGGTAATTGATGCTGGCGGTTTACATATCATTGGTACTGAACGTCACGAATCTCGTCGTATAGATAACCAATTACGTGGTCGTTCTGGTCGTCAAGGTGACGCCGGTTCTAGCCGTTTCTACTTATCGATGGACGATGCACTAATGCGTATCTTCGCTGGTGAACGCATGACTAACATGATGCGTAAACTAGGTATGCAACGCGGTGAAGCAATTGAACATCCATGGGTAAACCGTGCGATTGAAAATGCACAGCGTAAAGTAGAAGCACGTAACTTTGATGTTCGTAAGCAATTGCTTGAGTACGATGATGTAGCAAACGATCAACGTCGCGTTGTTTACTCTCAACGTAATGAGCTACTTGAAGAAGGCGATATTTCAGAGACTATCACAGCAATTCGTGGTGATGTTCTTGCTAGTGTAATTGATCAATACATTGCACCACAAAGCCTTGCTGAAATGTGGGATATTCCTGGCCTTGAAGAGCGTTTAAAACAAGACTTCTTACTTGAGTTGCCAATCACTCAGTGGTTAGCAGATGACAATAAACTATACGAAGAAAAACTTCGTGAGCGTATTGAGCAGGCGGTTGAGCAGTCATACAAGCAAAAAGAAGAGCAAGTTGGCGATTCTGTTTTACGTCAATTCGAAAAAGCGATTATGCTACAGAGTCTTGATCAGCATTGGAAAGATCACCTTGCTGCTATGGATCACTTACGTCAAGGTATTCATTTACGTGGTTACGCGCAAAAGAATCCTAAGCAAGAGTATAAGCGTGAATCGTTTGAGCTGTTTTCTGAAATGCTTGAAAACTTGAAAGTAGATGTTGTAAGCATCCTAAGTAAAGTACAAGTACGCGCAGAAGAAGATGTTGAAAAAGTAGAAGAGCAACACCGTAAAAGTGAAAATGCTCCTCGCGAATACCAACATGAAGAAGCTGAGCAAGTAGGTGGCGAAGCGCCAGCACCAGAAACAGCTACTGTAATGGCTCGTACAGAACCAAAAGTAGGTCGTAATGACCCTTGTCCTTGTAAATCAGGTCAAAAATTCAAACAATGTTGCGGTAAATTAAAATAGCCCAGTATTGTTATTAGCTTATTAAAAAGCGGCGCTAGCGTCGCTTTTTTTTATGGAGTTTTAAAGTAATGACTATAGAAATTGTACATGTAGCTGTTGGTGTTATTAAGAAAAATAACGCTATATTCATTTGTAAACGCGCAGATGAACAACATCAAGGCGGTTTATGGGAATTTCCTGGTGGCAAAGTAGAAGCAGGTGAAAGTGTTTTTGTTGCACTTAAACGCGAGCTTATTGAAGAAGTTGGATTAACAATTCACAGCTCTAGTCAACTTATGGTGATTGAGCATGACTACGGCGATAAGTGCGTTAAATTAGATGTACACGTAGTAAGTAACTTTAGCGGTGAAGCACATGGCGCTGAAGGGCAACCTAGTGAATGGGTAGCAATTAGTGAATTAGAAAATTATGATTTTCCTGAAGCTAATGCTGAAATTATCGAGAAAATAGTAGCCCGATACGCATAACAAACTAGGTACAAGTGAGCACAATGAACATCTCAATACAAAATAAGCTAAGCGAACAATTATCATTAAATCCTGAGTTAACTCAAGTTAGTGTGATTGGTAGCGGCCATATAAATAGTACATGGCTACTTACGTGTATTGATAAACAGTTTATTGTGCAAAAACTTAATACTGAGGTATTTAAATACCCTGCTCAGTTAGTAAGTAATGCAAAACTAATTGAGCAGCATTTAAATACCAAACAACTACAAAGCAACTACCCCCTTGAAACAGTTAAGCATATAGCCATACAAAACAACGAACACTTAATAGAAATTGATAGCGCGCATTATCGCGTCCTTAGCTATATTAGTGACAGTTACAGCGAAGACGTTGTTAAAAATGCGCAACAGAGCGAGCAAGCGGCTTACGCCTTTGGCGTATTCGCCCATGCATTACAAGATTTTGATGCACAACAACTACATATTGTAATCCCTGATTTTCATAACTTAGCGATGCGCTTTGAGCAATTAAATACCGCAATCACAAATAACTCTGTAAATAGAGTAAAGCACTGCGCTGACGAAATAGAATATTGCTTATCACAGCAGCATTTAATTACCGAGCTTAGTAGTATAGCTAAGCAGATACCACTTAGAGTGTGTCATAACGATACAAAAATAAATAATATGCTGTTTTGTAGTGCAACTCACAAAGCAAAAGCAGTGATTGATTTAGATACCTGCATGGCGGGATTTAGGCTTTATGATTTTGGCGACATGGTACGCACTTTCTGCTCCCCCGAAGCCGAGGATTCAACAAACTTACACAACGTTATTATTCGAAAAGATATATTTTCAGCCATTGTTAAAGGCTATGTGACGCCATTAAAAAGTAGCATGAGTACAAAAGAACAAGAAAGCCTGCTGTTAGGCGCTAAAATAATGCCGCTCATGTTAAGTGTGCGCTTTTTAACTGATTACTTAAATAACGATGTGTACTTTAAAGTGGCTCATGCAGAGCATAATTTAGAGCGAGCACAAAACCAACTCGCGCTTTATAAAAACATACTCAGTAACGAAAAATGGATGCACCAATGCTTAATGAGCTAAAGCTTATTTAACCTGAACTCTGGTTAAGAGATTTATTAACGTATTGAATCATGGTGATATTTAAATTTATTTTCTCTAGCCAGAGATTTTTAGTGAAAACAAGGCGAATTTACGCGTCAATAGCTGGCCTATTGCAAGTAAATTCAACGCAGTTAGCGCTGAAAATAGCTGCTTGAGATAGTTTTATTATCCATAGTTCAGGTTATTTACAAATTCAAGATACAAAAAAACCAGTAAGCTAAAAACTTACTGGTTTTTTGTTAACTTTAAATCGGTCTATTTAGTAAATTACCAGATTTTTACGCGATCTTCTGGTTTGATATACATTTTATCACCTTCTTTTACGTCAAACGCTTCGTAAAACTCAGGCATATTCGACAAGATACCGATTACACGGTAGTGACTTGGTGAATGAGGGTCTGTTAATAAACGATTACGTAACTCTTCATCGCGATAGTTACGACGCCAAATTTGTGACCAACCCATAAAGAAGCGTTGATCGCCTGTGTAACCATCAATCACTGGTGATTTTTTATCACCTAAAGACAGCATATACGCTTTATGCGCAACCGTTAAGCCACCTAAGTCACCAATGTTTTCGCCAAGCGTTAGCTCGCCATTAACACTTGCATCTTCAAACGGTTTATATTCGTTATACTGTGCAACTAGAGCCGCTGTACGCTCTTCAAATTGCTTAAGGTCAGTCTCACTCCACCAGTTACGTAAGTTGCCATCACCGTCGTATTTAGCACCTTGGTCGTCAAAACCATGACCAAGCTCATGCCCAATTACTGCACCAATTGCGCCGTAGTTTACAGCATCATCCGCTTCTAAATTAAAGAATGGCGGTTGTAAAATAGCTGCTGGAAATACAATTTCGTTGTTTACTGGATTGTAATACGCATTTACTGTTTGCGGAGTCATGTGCCACTCAGAGCGATCAACTGGTTTACCCAATTTAGCAATCATGTCTGCGTACGCCCATTCGCTATAACGAATGTAATTGCCTACTAGCTCATCGGAGTTAATATCTAGCTCAGAGTAATCTTTCCACGTGTCTGGGTAACCAATTTTAGGCGTAAATTTGTCTAGTTTTTCTTTCGCTGCAAGCTTTGTTTCAGGGCTCATCCACTCAAGATTTTCAATAGCAACGCCATAACCTTTAATTACGTTATCAACTAGCTCTTCCATGCGTGCTTTAGCTTCTGGCGGGAAGTTATCTTTAACGTATACCTTACCTAAAATTTCACCAAGTACACTGTTAGATGCATCAACCGCTTGTTTCCAAAGAGGTGCTTGTTCTTCTACGCCACGAAGTGTTGTGCTGTAAAAGTCAAAGTTAAGGTTAACTAAATCTTCACTAAGTAGTTCTGCATAACCACTTACAAAATGAAATTTTAAGTAGTTTTTCCACGTCGCTAAATCAGTGTCTTTGTAAATAGTAGCAAGTGCTTCTAAGTAGCTTGGTTGACGTACAATAATGTCACTTGCACTCACGCCTGCATCTTTAAAGAATGCAGCTAAATCAAGGTCACCCATCAACTTGCTTGCATCTGCTACTGTCATCTTATTATAAGATTTAGTTGCATCACGGCTTTGCACACGGCTCCACTGAGCATCAGCTAGTGTTTTTTCAAATGCAAGTACGCTCTTAGCTGCTTCTGCCGCATCCTTAACGCCTGACTTTGCTAAAACATCAGTGATGTATTGCTCGTAAGAAGCGCGAATTTTAGTGAATTTTTCGTCATCTTTTAAGTAATAGTCACGATCTGGTAAACCAAGACCCGACTGAGATAAATACAATGCATACTCACTTGAGTTTTTAGCATCGTTATTTACAAACCAACCAAACGGTAAAGTACCGCCTTGTTTTTGAATTTTAGACATTAAACCCACTAAATCAGCTTTAGATTTAACGCTATCAATTGTATCTAATGACGGTTGTAATGGCGTAATACCTAGCTCATTACGCGCATCTTTATTCATATAGCTTTTATAAAATGCACCAATTTTGTACTCATCACTGCCTTTTTTAGCGGCTTTGTTTGCGGCTGCACTTTCAAGGGCTATTTTCATCGCTTTTTGCGACTCATCATATAACTGCGAAAAAGAACCGTAGTTAGATTTATCACCTGGTATTTCAGTTTTAGCTAACCACTGACCATTTACATGGTAGTAAAAATCGTCTTGTGCGCGTACTGAACTATCCATATTAGCTAATTCAATACCAAGCTCTAGTGGTTTTTCAGCGGGTGCTGTTACTACTGGAGTGTCGGTTACTTTTGTTTCTTGTTGTTTTTCACCACAACCTACCAAGCCAAGCGCAAGTGCGATACTTGCAGCAGCCATTGTTACTTTATTCATAATTATTCCGTTTGTTAGTTAGAATTGAATCATACCAATCTGCTTATATATGGGGTCTATTTAACGTTAAGAAAATTACGCTAGAACCAGGCAAAACTTTTTGTATCTAGTTGCTCTAAATAAAAAATTTTTAGCGACGTTATAGTGCAATTTAATTCGTTAAATTGATCAAAGACTTATGCAGGTTGGTATCACATACCAACTCCATTAAATTCTTGAATATAGCAGGAGTAAAAATAGCACTGCCTACACGCTTTTACTTAATGGAATGGGTATCAAAGAGCTTTCGATCAATATAAAGCCCACGCAGTATCATAAACCTCATTAAGCCAACAATAAAATGGAATATGTAACAAAGTATTTTGAATGCGGTGAGCTGCCAAATTAGCCCCACCAATAACAAGATGGTGGGTAGTTAAGACTTACTTTTATTTTTTCCGTGAAGCGCTAAACGCTCTAGTTTTTCTTTTAAAGAAGGGGGTGCAGAAGATGCTATCGCGTTTAAGTAATCAGCTGTTTGCTCACTCATTTTAAGTGAGTTGGTAACTGCAGGACTGCCCGACTTATTCGCTGTACTTAATCTCTGAGTTGCTTGAGGATTTGCAGTTATTTTTATTTGCCCGAGCTCTGCCATTCCGGCAGCTCTAAAATGTGAAAGCATATCCATTTTTAAATAATTAAGCCTAAGCGCGATAGGTGCAGATACCGCCTCTATCATTAGCGTGCCGTCTCGGTAATTACTGACTCGGCATTTATCACCCAACTTAGGACCCAAAAAATCTTTTAATAGGGTTTGCTGTGTATCAAGTGCTTGGCTTTTGCCTGCATAAGCTGATAAACGATTATTTAACCCCGCCATAATATCGGTTAGCGGTTTTGGTGCATATCTATCTTTAGCCATTTTACACCTCGTAAAAGCTCACTTAGACCCAGAGATAATACTCTAGGTCTAAGTATACACTGCGTATTAATACTACGCGCCGGCTATTTGCATTTGCTCTATTAATACTGAGCCAGTTTGAATACCACCACGGCGTTCTATGTCACCACCAATAGCAGATATGCCTTTAAACATATCTTTTAAATTACCAGCAATGGTAATTTCGCTTACAGGATATTGGATTTCACCATTTTCAACCCAAAAACCAGCAGCACCACGAGAGTAATCACCCGTTACGGTATTTACGCCCTGCCCCATTAGCTCTGTAACTAATAAGCCGGTGCCCATCGTTTTTAATAGTGCAGTTAAATCGTTATGAGTTTGCTCAACAAGCCAGTTATGTATACCGCCAGCATGCCCTGTTGGGGTCATATTCATTTTACGCGCGGCATAACTTGCTAATAAATAAGTTTGTAGCTCGCCGCCTTGAATAATTTCCCTATCGAATGTTTTAACACCTTCGCTATCAAACGGTGACGACGCCAACCCTTTTAAAATATGTGGGCGCTCGGCAATATTCACACAATTACTAAATACTTGTGTGCCTAAGCTATCAAGTAAAAAACTTGATTTACGATAAAGTGCACCACCACCAATTGCCGACACTAAGTGACCAAACAATGAATTTGCAATATCGGCTCTAAAAATAACAGGCACTTTCATTGTGCCTAACTTTTGGCTATTTAATTTAGCCAATGTTTCAGCTGCTGCTTCAAGCCCAACTGCCGCTGCGTCATTTAAACCCGCTTGGTCGCGTGCAACAGTATAAGCAGAGTCGCGTTGCATCTGCTCACCATCTTGACCAATTACCATAGTACTAATGCTATGACGAGTGCGTGGAAAGCCAGTTATCAAACCATGGCTGTTACCATAAACACGTAATCCTTGGTGAGATGAAAAACTCGCGCCATCAGAGTTAACAATACGCTCATCTGCGTTTAATGCAGCTTGCTCAGCAGCATGACAAAGCTCAATACCTTCCTCAGGGCTTACATCCCAAGGATGGTATAAATCTAAATCTTTAGGATTAAATTCAAGCAATTCTTTATCAGCAACGCCGTTAAATGGGTCATCCGATGTAAATTTGGCTATATCAATCGCTTTTTCGACTACCATGCGCAATGTTTTTGGATTTAAATCAGCGGTTGACGCCGAACCTTTATTATTACCAACGTATACACTAATGCCTAAGCCGCCGTCCTGGTTAAACTCAATGGTTTCTACTTCACCCATTCGTGTACTAACCGATAAACCAGACGTGCTAGACATGGCAGCTTCTGCAGCTGTAGCGCCTAATTTTTTAGCATGTTCGAGTACTTCTGCTACCGCATCTTTAACTTGCGATATTTGAGAATAAATTGGATCGTTTTGTTGGCTTTTCATAAATTAAGTCCTGAGCCTTAGAGGCATAATGCACGCATTTCTTATATTTAAATGCTAACACACTCAATGCATCACATCAGCTAATATTCCTAAGTATCATATTCATGTATAATGGCAAAAGTTATTTTTATTTAAGAGCACCCCATGGCAAAGAAAAAAGGCAAGCCTGCTGAAATTGAAGAAGAAATTGAATATGTATCAAGAACGGAGCTTAAGCGCGAAGCGCAAGAGTTTCATCAGTTAGGTACTGAAATTGCCAAAATGGGTAAAAAACAGCGCGAACGCCTGCCATTAAATGACGATTTAAAAGCGGCAATGGTTGTTGCTGATAAAATAAGTAATAAAAGTGACGCGTACCGCCGTCACTTAAACTACATCGCTAAAACGTTGCGTACTGTAGAAAACATTGACGCTATTAGAGCGATTATCGATGTAATGCTTAATAAAAATAACCAAGCTGAAGTATTGGTCAAAAAAATTGAGCAATTACGTTCAGACCTAATTGAACAAGGTGATGACCTTATCAATGAGACTATTGAACAGTTTCCGTCTCTTGATCGTCAGCAAATGCGTCAATTGGTTCGTAATGCGGCGAAAGAAGCGAAAGCTGAAAAGCCGGGTAAAGGTTATAAAGAGTTATTTCAATATCTCAAAGATGCCCATACTGTTACGTATTAATTAGACCGCATTAATTGATATTTTATTAAAAAAGGTGCTTCGGCACCTTTTTTGTTATAGATCAAACCTCCTCACTGCGTACTTTTTTATAATCACCCCCTAAATAAATACTTAGGTGCGCGTGATGATTAAACTTCCACAATGGGATCAAACCCTAATAAACAAATATAATGTGTCTGGCCCGCGTTATACCTCGTATCCCACCGCTCTATCACTGCGTGATGGGTATCAGCAACAAGACCTACTAAGCGCTGTAGAATCGTCAACGAGTCGTTCACTTTCTCTATATATTCATATCCCGTTTTGTAGCCAGCTTTGCTACTACTGTGGTTGTAATAAAATAATTACCCGCCATCAATCTAAGGCAGATACGTACCTCGACTTTTTAGCAAAAGAAATTACTGCCCAAGCTCATTTATTTAAAAACTACACGGTTGAGCAATTACATTTAGGTGGCGGTACTCCCACCTTTTTAACCGCAAAACAAATGACTCGTCTAATTAAGCTTTTAGAGCAGCACTTTAATTTTACAAGCACAACAGAGCGCGGCATTGAAATAGACCCACGCTCACTTGCCGATAATATGCTTGTTGATCTAAGAATGCTTGGCTTTAACCGTGTCTCATTTGGGATTCAAGACTTTAACGACGACGTGCAACTTGCTGTTAATCGTCCGCAAAATGCAGATACGGTCAAGCAATTAATTACACAAGCTCGCGAGCTGGGATTTCAATCTATTAATGCAGATATGATTTACGGGCTTCCTCTGCAAACGCCAGAGAGCTTTAAGAAAACTATAGAGCAACTTATTGAGTTAAGCCCTGACCGAGTATCGGTGTTTAACTACGCGCATTTACCAGAGCGCTTTGCTGCACAGCGTAAGATTAAAGATGCAGATTTACCCAGTGCACATAATAAACTCACTATGTTTAAAAACACGCTGGAGCAGATGAAGCAAGCAGGCTATCAATTTATTGGTATGGACCACTTTGCAAAAACCGACAACGAACTAGCTGTTGCACAAAATGAAGGCAAGTTACATCGTAATTTTCAAGGTTATACAACCCATGGAAATTGTGATTTATTAGGCTTAGGCGTGTCATCAATTTCGCAAATTGGCACTGCCATTTTACAAAATCAAAAAGAATTAAAACATTATTACCACAGCATCGAAACACAAATCGGCTGTGCTCTTAATAAAGGTATGCACTTAACACATGATGATGTAATTCGTGCTGATGCAATTAAGCAGCTCATTTGCCAGTTTGAATTAGATATACAAGACTTTAGCGAAAAGCATGCGCTTATATTTAATGACTACTTTGAGGATGCGTTAATTGCGCTTACGCCGCTTATAAAAGATGAACTAGTCACTATAAATGATAATAAAATTAGCGTAACGCCACGCGGCAACTTATTCATTCGTATTATTTGCATGTGCTTTGACGCTCATTTACAAAAACAAATTAACGCAACGCGCTTTTCAAGGGTGATTTAGCCTGAACTCTGGATAATAAATACATCGGCACAAAAAAAGCAGACCTAGGTCTGCTTTTTGTATTTAAGTTGTAACTTTAATTAAAAACTACTTTATCGCTGCCAGGAGCGGCTTTAAACTCGATGATAATTTTAGCGCAATCGGCTTTAACTTCATCTTTAAGTGTTTCTTCAGCTTGCCAGCGAGCTTTATCTAGCTTAAAAATTTCTTTTTTAGCATATTTTTTACGTGCATCGTGTGTCGGCATTTCTTTAACTACCTGGTACATTTTATAAATGCCAGGATATTGTGTCGTTAAATCACGCTCGCTCTCAAAGCCATATTGAGACATAAGTACCCAAATACGTAAACAGCCTTCAGAAAACTCACACTGCTCTTCATTCATTGCACGCGCAATTAAATTAATACTATCGGCTAGTTTGGCATTTCGCTTTAAACGCGACTTCTCAAGCTTTTGCTTTTGTTCAGCCTGCGTTTTAGCAATTAACTTTTTTTGCGCATTTAACTTATACAGCAACTGACCCGCATAAAATGCCAGACCAACTATTATAGCAGCGCCTAAAAGTAAGGCTAAAATTACCGCGGTACTCATTATTTATCCTTACTATTTGTCGTCTTCATCTAACCATTCGTTGGCTAAATCGTCAGATAAGTATTGATCGAAATCAGAATTGCCTTTGCTTTCAATATCATCTTCAAGGTCATCTTCAAATTCGTCTTCATCCTCGTCTTCAATACCAAGAATTTCACATAACGCCTGATGGCGAGCAATACGGCTATTAAAGTACTTAGCATCTTTACCAGTTAGCATTTCACCTTCTTCATGACGCTCTACTAATTTAAGTAAACGCTCGTCATTCTCAAGTGCTTCTAGCTCTTGTTCAGGTGTAAATTCAGGCTCGATTACCTTTTTCAGCTCAATAGTTGGCTTTAAGTTGCGTTTCATTTCAACTTTAGGTTCAGGCGCAGTTGCAATTAATGGTACCGGCTTTTTACTGCCTACACGCTTATCTTTAGGCGCGTGACCAGCATTATGGCTTTCGCTATCTAGTAAATCTGGCGCGTTACGAGAACCTGGCTTAGCGCCTTTGGTTTTTTTAACTCGCTGCTCTTTTAATGCGCGCATTTCTTTAAGCTTATCTTGGCTTAAACGAACAGGTCCGTTTGCTGGGCTTTTGCGTGACTTTTTAGTTCTACTCATATCTTGATCATCTCACTTAAGAGGTTTTGAGCGAAGCGCAAATTAATGGGCATCGCAGTGCTGGCCTAGCCAGAAGAATTCAGTTTGCGCTTAGAGGTTGGGTCTCTCATTTAAAAGCGCCTTAGCTAATTAATCGCTAATTTTAAACGGTGGGTATTGTAACAGGACAAATAAAAAGGCGGTAGAGAAAACATCTCTACCGCCTGCTAATCTGAGCGCCATTATCTGGACACTTCTCCCTTCGACTTTTTTTAGTCTTTATTATTTTTATTATTATCAGTCCGTATTGTTATTATTTTTACGTTCCTTGTTACATTCCATTTTGTTTTTATTATTAAACTTCCATGAGTTTTTTATTATTTTCGGTCATCCTGACACTTTTTTATTATTTCCTTTAGTAGCACTAATCTTATGCTATGTAGTCATGCCGCGTTACTTTCCTTGATAGTTATTTCCGTTTTGTTATTGTTGTTTTGCGACAGTGGTTAATTTACTCGTTAATGATTTTGTTACAACTGGTTTATATAACTTTTATTATCTTTATTACATTGAGATATAAAAATAAACATAAATTACAATAAGTTAATCAATAATCAAAAATAAAAAGAAGACTTTTCTTACAACCAGACATGGTCAATGTCTTACATTAAAACGGACGATATCGTTAATTTTTGACACAAAAAAAGCAGCCTAGGCTGCTTTTTTTAACACATTGTAGTTTATTTTTTATTAACTGCTAAATAAATACGACTTTAGTGTAAGCCACCTAAATACTGAGAAAGTACTTCGATGTCTTTATCTGTTAATTTTTTTGCAATATCGCCCATCATGCCATTTAAGTCATTATGACGAGTACCATCACGGAATTTTTCAAGTTGAGCCTTGATATATCCTGGATGCTGAAAAGAAATTTTTGGAAACTTAGCAAGTGACGAGCCATTACCACGTGGGCCATGACATGCTGCACATGATGGAATTCCACGTTCTGCATCGCCTGCTTTAAAAAGCATCTCGCCAACTTCAACAACATCTTTAGGTGTAGCACCTTCAGTCATGTTCATTGAAGAAAAATAAGCAGCTAGATCTTTCATGTCTTGCTCGCTAAGTGGCATAGCCATAGCGCTCATTACTGGATCCATACGCCCTTCTTTGCCGCCTGATGTCATACCTAATTTTAAATCCTGAAGTTGCTTAAGGATATAATCTGGATGTTGACCTGCAATTTTAGGGTAAATATTAACCGGCGCATTACCGTCTGGGCCGTGACAAGCCGCACACGTTGCTGATTTTTCTTTACCTGCGTTTACATCGCCATCAAATGCTGTTGCGTTGCTTGCTGACAACGCACCAAGCAATATTGTTAAAGATAGTGCTATTTTTTTCATGGTGAATTCTCTGTTTCCGACCCTGTATCATCTACAATCGTGATGTTGTAATACATATATTCTACACGATAATAAATTCTCTGGCACGTTTTCTACACATATTAAGCTTATAATTTACAGGGTTTTGACTTAGATTAAGCTTTAACATGTTTTAAATGTACCATAGGTGCTGTTTTTAGGTGGTTAAATACGCTTTTTAATACATCCTTTATAGTATAAAATACGCGCCCTGGGTGAATTTGGTTTACTCAACGTTATTTATTTAAGTTTTAGGAGAGCCTGTGCTCAAATCTCGTATCAAATATAATACTGCGTCTTTCGTAACAAGCGCTCCCGACATTACTAAATTACCTGCTGATACGGGAATTGAAGTTGCGTTTGCCGGTCGCTCCAACGCAGGTAAGTCGAGTGCATTAAATGCATTAACCGATCAGAAGCTAGCACGTACAAGTAAAACACCTGGACGTACTCAGCTAATCAATACATTCGATTTAGCTGATGTTGACGATATGCGCCTTATCGATTTACCAGGCTATGGTTTTGCTAAAGTACCAATCGAAATGAAAAAGAAATGGCAAAAATCGCTAGGCGAATACCTACAAAAGCGTCAAAGCTTAAAAGGTATTGTTATTTTAATGGATATTCGTCATCCATTAAAAGATTTAGACCGCGATTTAATTAATTGGGCTATTGGTAGTGAAATTCCAGTATTGGCACTATTAACTAAAGCCGATAAATTAAAGCAAGGCCCTCGTAAATCACAAGTACTGCAAGTTCGTCGTGAATTAAGCACGCTTGATGGGGATATTACAGTTCATGCATTTTCATCATTAAAAGGCACGGGTTTACCAGAAGTAGCTAAAAAACTAGATGAATGGTTTTTAGGTCCTGTTATTGCTGTACCACCTACCGATGAAACAATCACAGACGAAACAAACCCAGAGGCTTAAACGCTGGCGTTACGATAAATAAAACTGCTTTCCTGCAGATTTAATAAAATAGCCGAGCTTATCAGACTCGGCTTTTTCAGCCCACTGATAAAATACGCTTCGCGCAACACGCGCACTACAGCCATAAGGTAGCTTTAGATAAGGCACTTTTGACCCTTTATAGTCTTTTATAACTAAAGGCTGCTGAGCGCTCACCAACCACTGCCTAGCTAAATTATCAATACAACACAACACCTGCCCTTGCACTGTATTTTCAAAACGCCAATCAACAATAATAAACGGCGCATCATCAACCGTTATTGTTATTTTTTCGACAGGTGTTTTTAAATAAAATTGCTCACCTTCTTTACATAAAACAGAAGCAAACAGCTTCACCATGGCTGGGCGTGTTATTTCGCTGCCATCGTAAAACCATTTCCCCTCATGATTAATGACAATTGGCAGTTCACCACAATGATTAGGCTGCCAACTATCAAAAGGTTTGCTTGGCTCGCTTAATTGCTTGCTAAGCTCACTTAAAGAAATCACTGTTTTTTAAGTGTAATTGCAAATGTAACAGGCACTGCTGTTGCAATTGAAGGTAAGCCCGCTAGCTCTTGCAGCTTTTTAACGCCTTCAGTTACACCAAAATCATCACTATTAATAATAATAGGTGTTAATGATGATACCGTTAAATCACCACTTTGCGTGCTGTTAACGAGTACATCAATTGCCAATGGCTTTTTATTACCGTGAAAATCAAGCTCAGCTTTAATACCCTTCAATACATATTGACCAGGCTTTTTAATATTGCTCAGTTCTTTAGTTAAATTTGCAGTTAAAACAGCATTTGGAAATTTAGCCGCTTCGAATAAAAATGTTGTTAAACGCTCATTACGAATAGGAATTAGAGTTTCGGCTGATGTTAAATCAACATTAACGCTAAACTCGCCTTTATCAGAAAGCATACCTTCAAGGTTAGTAAAATGGTGAGCTTCAGCAATCGAATCTTTTTTAATTGAAACAAAGCTTAGTTGGCTTTTATCATTCACTAGCTGCCAATTGGCCTGAGCAACATTAGAAATAACTAAACTTGATAAAGAAAAACCTGCAATAGCTAATGCTTTAAACATAACGCACTCCTTAGTAATAAAATGAAAAAGAATAAAAATAATATCACTTCGATGGTATCACCTGCGATGTACCCAAACCACCTCGAAATGACGAATGAATAATACAATTGGTATAGCGCAATAAAGAATTAATTAGATAGGATTTTCAGGCGTAAAACAAAAAACGGCCCACCAAACAAGTTGGTAGGCCGGTATAGCAAACTGGGGAGAAGCTATCAATTTGTTGCACCCTTTCAGATGCATCATCAACAGGATGTCCTACAGGATAGGACAGGCAGGACTTTAACAAAAGCACGCATTAAAATACAATCATATTCCTGTAAAACAGCTCGAATTGACGAACATATAACTATTTAATACAAATAGTTGCTTAAATTAACCTTATTTTAACTAAAGCTTGCATATACCTGATTGAATCGCTGTTATTCGCCATTTTTATTAAACATAAAAAAAGCGCCAAAAGGCGCTTTAATTAAAATGCTAAAATTGCATTAATGAGCTTGTTCCCAGTTGTCACCTTCATCAGCTTCAACTATAAGTGGTACATCTAGCGCAGCAGCTTGCGACATCAGTTCACAAATGTGTTTTGTGTACTGTGGTGCGCAGTCTGTTTTGATTTCAAATACTAATTCATCGTGCACTTGCATAAGCAGCTTAATTGTATTTGGCGCTTGTTCGTGTACCCAGCGGTTAACGCTCAGCATTGCCTTTTTAATAATATCGGCGGCAGTACCTTGCATTGGTGCGTTTATAGCAGCACGTTCGGCTCCTTTTCTACGCGCCCCATTACGTGCGTTTATTTCTGGTAAATGTAGGCGACGACCAAATATTGTTTCAACGTAGCCATTTTCAGCTGCTTTTTCGCGTGTTGTTTCCATGTACTCTAATACACCTGGAAAACGCTCAAAGTATTTATCTATGTAATGCTGCGCTTCGTGGCGTGGCACATCTAGTTGACGTGCTAAACCAAATGCCGACATACCGTAAATTAAGCCAAAGTTTACTGCTTTCGCCTTACGGCGCATATCGGTAGTTACATCATCAAGCTCTACACCAAATACTTCAGCGGCAGTTGCACTATGTACATCTAAGCCGTTAGCAAATGCATTTAATAGACCTTTGTCTTGTGAAAGATGCGCCATAATACGTAGCTCAATTTGACTGTAATCGGCAGCGACAATTTTATAACCATCTGCGGCTATAAACGCTTCACGAATACGACGTCCTTCTTCTGAACGAATAGGAATATTTTGTAAATTAGGATCAGTTGAACTCAAGCGCCCCGTAGCTGTAATTGCCTGATGATAAGACGTATGTACACGCTGGGTTTTCTCATTCACCATTAATGGTAATTTATCGGTATACGTTGATTTAAGCTTTGATAAACCACGATGCTCTATAATTACTTTAGGTAGCGGATAATCATGAGCAAGTTCTTGCAGTACTTCTTCTGCGGTAGAAGGTGCACCTTTAGGCGTTTTTTTAATAATAGGCAGCCCAAGCTTTTCAAACAACAGTACTTGTAGCTGCTTAGGAGAGCTTAAATTAAATGGTTCGCCTGCTATTTCAAACGCTTCTTTTTCAAGCTCAATTAAACGCTCGCCTAAACGTTGGCTGTGCGCTGCAAGCATATTGCTATCTATCGCAACACCGGTGCGTTCAATATCAGAAATCACACTAATAAGTGGCATTTCTATATCTTCAAATACCGATTTTAGCTTTTCATCAGCTGCTATTTTTGGCCAAAGCACTTCGTGTAAACGCAAAGTAATATCGGCATCTTCTGCGGCGTAAGGCGCTGCTTTTTCAAGTTCAATTTGGTTAAAGGTAAGTTGCTTTTTACCTTTGCCAGCAATATCTTCAAAGCTAATATTTTTATGACCTAGGTATTTAAGTGCTAGCGAGTCCATATCGTGACGCGTGCCTACACTATTAAATACATACGACTCAAGCATGGTGTCAAACTTAATACCATTTAGCGCAAAACCTGCATTCGCTAATACGCTTTTGTCATATTTAAGGTTTTGCCCTACTTTAGCTTTGTTTTCATCTGCCAAAATTGGACCTAGCTTTTGCATTACAAATTCAAGGCTTAATTGCTCAGGCGCACCTGGGTAGTCATGCGCTACCGGTAAATACACAGCTTCACCCGCTTTTACGGCAAAGCTCATACCCACCAATTGCGCTTTCATGTAATCAAGGCTGGTTGTTTCAGTATCAAATGCAAATAACTCAGCACTATTTAATTGCTCTATTAGCGTATCAAATTGCACTTGCGTTAAAATAGTTTCGTAATGAGCATCTTCTACTTTTGGTAATTCAGTGGCTTGGGTAGGTACAGCTAAATGTGTTTCAGCATCTTTAGGATTATCAAGTAATTCAGCTAACCAACGACGGAATTCGCACTCACCATATAATGCAATTAATTCGTCTTTATTAGGCTCTTGAAGTTTGAATGTATCAAGATCAGATTCAACTTCAACATCACACTTAATTGTCGCAAGTTCGTAGCTTAAAGGCAGATGATCAAGAGCAATTGCTAACTTTTCACCTATTTTACCTTTAATCTCACTGGCGTGATCCATTACACCTTGTAAAGAACCATATTTTTCTAACCATTTAACTGCAGTTTTAGGACCACAACCTTCAACACCCGGAATATTATCGACCTTATCACCCATTAATGCTAAGTAATCAATAATAAGTTCAGGGCCTACACCAAACTTTTCAACCACGGTAACGGGATCTGAAATACTGTCAGTCATCGTGTTTATTAGCGTAACGTGTTCATTAACAAGCTGTGCCATGTCTTTATCGCCAGTAGAGACGAGTACATGTCGTTTTTGCTCTGACGCTATACGTGCAAATGTACCAATAACATCATCAGCTTCAACGCCTTCAATACTAATTAGCGGAAAGCCCATCGCTTTAATAATACTGTGTATTGGTGCTATTTGAGTGCGTAAGTCATCCGGCATAGGCGGACGATTTGCCTTATACTCGCTATACATATCGTTACGGAACGTTTTACCTTTAGCATCAAATATAACCACCATATGTGAGGGATCGTATTGTCTGATCAAGCTTTTAAGCATGTTGATCACGCCATAAATAGCGCCCGTAGCTTCACCTTTAGAATTAGTTAAATGCGGCGGAGAATGATAAGCACGAAATAAATATGACGAGCCATCAACTAAAATAAGTGGGTTTTCGGGGATCTGAGCCATGGTGAATTTGGATCCTAAATGCAAAAAATTAAGGTAATTATAAGCATGCCATAAGGTAGTAAATAAAACGACAGTGAATTACTGCTTATCGTGTTATTAAAACTATAGCAAGCTGTGGATAAGTGTGTAGATAACAGCCACGAGGTATTCTTCCAAAGCATTATAAAATGCCTAGAAAATACTTTAACTGTATGTTTTAATTTAAAAAAGATAATACGAGGTTCTTTTTTTATTATTTTAAACCAATGTGGAAAAAGGTTTTCTAACGACTGCTTGTGTTGTTATTCACTTTGATTATTCGCGTCCATTTAAATAACCGGAGGAGTATTCTAGCACAATGGATCGAAGATCATAGCGATCCTTTATAATTTTTTTAAAGGCAAAGTGATCGCAAATGGCATAAACCGCAATACAACTTGCATAGAGAATGATTTTTGTACTAAAAATTTATTTTCGCGAGAAATTTTGAGCATGTTAGACTTCATCCGATCGACTTATAAAAAAGACTTTAGGGGCACAAAAGCATGAAAAACGTAGCGGTAATATTAGCAGGGTCTGGTGTGTACGATGGTAGTGAAATTAATGAAGCAATTTTAACTTTATTACATATAGCCAAAAATGGCGCAACTTATCAGTGTTTTGCACCGGATATTGAACAACTTCATACCATTAACCATTTAACGGGCGAAGTAATGCCTGATAAACGTAATGTATTAACAGAAGCGGCTCGTATTGCACGGGGTGACATTAAATCGCTGCTTGAACTAGACGTAACTCAGTTTGACGCATTAATTGTACCTGGCGGTTTTGGCGCTGCAAAAAACTTATGTGACTTTGCAATTAAAGGCGCAAAAGCAAATATTAATGAAGACGTACTTAATGCTTGTAAATCATTTGCAAAAGAAAATAAGCCTGCTGGTTATATGTGTATTGCACCCGCTTTGATCCCATTTATTTACGATAACGCTGTACTTACTATTGGTAACGATGCAGAGACAGCACAAGCGCTAAGCACATTAGGCGCTAAACATATAAATTGTGCAGTAGATGATGTTGTTATTGATCAGCCAAATAAGCTAGTTACAACCCCAGCTTATATGCTTGCGCAATCAATTATTGAAGCCGATGCAGGGATCGAAAAACTAGTTAGTAGCGTATTATCAATAAATTGATCTTAGGATCTAAAAGTTAATTGTATGACTGTTTGCGCTTATTAAATTGCTTAACAAAAAACAGTAAATAATTAAATTTTATTGCGTTAACGCAAAAAGTAGTCAGTTTTATTAATAAAAACGCCTCTTAGCATTTTATAAATTGGCTCAGAGAGTTATAATCGGTTTAATTTCCGTCATCTTTAATCGTGATTGATCACGTTCAAATCGAAGTGAGCAAGGCAAAATGAAAAAATTAACAGCTGCAGCATTATTAATGCTAGCAACCACTGCATACGCACAGCCATATGATAACTCTATGACTGAAGATGCAATTAAAGCACGTCTCGCGCCGGTTGGTGCTGTATACCTTGAAGGCGATAAAGCTGCTGTAGCAGCGGCGCCTACAGGCCCTCGTTCTGGTGAGCAAGTGTATCAAGGTGCATGTTTTGCATGTCACGGTACTGGTGCACTAGGCGCGCCTAAATCGCCTGACGATTGGGCTCCACGTATAGCTAAAGGTAAAGACACTTTACTTGAGCATGCACTAAATGGCTTTAATGCGATGCCTCCAAAAGGTACCTGTATGGATTGTTCTGATGATGAGATAAGCGCTGCCATCGACTTCATGACATCTAAGTAAATACAGCTGAAATACACAAAAAAGGTTTACTTCGGTAAGCCTTTTTTAATACCTAAAATAGTGTTTCTAGCCAGTATGATAGTACGAATATCAACTTGACGATAAGCGCTAAAAGTGAAAGTATAAGGCTAATAACTATACAATAAAAATAGCCGGTTAGATCATTGGAAGATAAACTCTCAGTATCGAGTAAATTGGCGTATCAAAATAAACGTCTAAAAACATTACTCAATAAATACAAACAATCACATCACTTACAAAATGCGCTGATACAATTATCAGAGCAAGCAAGTACTGTTGCCGAGCTAACCCTACTTTATCCCGCTATCCACGACATTTTACAAAAATATGTGCCGAGTAAAAGTTTTTATGTGGTGCTATTAAATCAATACAGTCAATCGTTAGAACTTTCTTACTTTTCAGATGAAAAAGATGGTATTGCCGTCGCCCTTAACCAATCAAATAGCTTTGATGAAGGCGCCACTGGTTATGTATTTAAACAGGGTAAAACCACATGTTTTACCAAGCAGCAAATGCAAAATGCCGCAGCAGAAGGCTTATTTAAAGCATTAGGCACTCCAGCAGAGCATTGGGTAGGTGTTCCGGTTTACCAAGAACATAATATTATCGGTGTTTTAGCAGCGCAAAGTTACGATACAAAACAAGGCTATAGCTCACAACAAATACAATTACTTGAGTTTATGTCGCTTTATTTAGCAACTGCAATAGAGCGTGTAAAAAAACGAGAGCTCCTTGAGTCAGAAGTTAAAATTCGTACCCGTGCACTCACTCAAAGTAACGACGCGTTAAACCTTGAAATAGAACAACGCAAACGCGCACTTCAACGCCAACAAATTCTGTTTAAAATATCTGAAATAGCAACGCAAGCTAAAAACCTTGATGATGCTTACTTTAAGATACATGAAATAATAAAAACAATTACCTACGCAGAGAACTTATATATTGCACTTTACGATAAAGAGTCTGGCTGGATAAGCTTCCCTTATTGTGTAGATGAATTTAAAGAAAACACACAACCAAGACGCTTTGCTAAAGGTTATAGTGAACTGGTAATAAGCACTGAAGAAACGCAACTTATACACCCGTGTAGAGCAAAAGAATTAATAGAAAGCGGTGTAGTACAAAGAGCTAAGCCTGTACAAAAAGAGCAAATGGCCACTAGTTGGTTAGGCGCTCCACTTAAAACAGCTCAAGGTGTTATCGGCCTTATTGTTTGCCAAGCTTACGATAACAAACATATTTTCAGCCGGGATGATTGCGAGTTAATTACCTTTGTATCTCATCAAATTGCAGCGGTTTTACAAACAAAGCTCACCAATCAAGCGATTGCAAAAAGCCATCAAGAACTCGAATTTAGAGTAAACGAAAAAACCAAAGAACTGCGTCAAACAAATCTGCACTTACAAATGCAAATAGATGAGCGTAAAAAAATAGAGCAGCAGCTTTATCACGACGCACATCACGACTCTCTTACTAGCTTACCTAATCGCAGCCTCTTTTTAACTCAGCTTGAAAAAACGCTACAACATTATCAGCGCTTTCCTGAACATAATTTTGCTGTTTTATTTATTGATTTAGATAAGTTTAAAGACATTAACGACCAACTTGGTCACCATGCTGGCGATCAGTTTTTAATTAACGTTAGTGAGTTATTTGCCCAGTGTATACGCGAACATGATTTACTAGCACGCTTAGGTGGCGATGAGTTTGTTATTTTATTAACGCACTTAACTGAGCCTCAACAAGCAGAAGATGTTGCTAATCGTATTATCGATTTAATGAAAAAGCCTTTTTTCCTTAAAGGCGAATCACTTCAAAGTGGTGCTAGTATAGGAATAACCTACTCAAAGAAAAGCTATACGCATACGGATGAAATTATTCGTGATGCCGATGCTGCAATGTATCACGCTAAAAACTCCGGAAAAAATCGCTACGAGCTATTTCATCCGCTATTAACGCAATCAATACCTGCGCAGGCACTAAAAGCACAACATCACCTTGATATATTACCTATGAGTTTTAGAAGCTCAGAAATAATTACTCTTGATGAGCAACATCAGTCTGAATCTTTATTTGAAGCATTTGGTGAACACCCAATACTTGGCTTTACTAGCTTTGATATTTTGAAAAAGTTTGCATCAGATAAAGAACAGCACCTCGAGATAGAGTTACAGTTATTACAACGCGCTTATGCACAAGCAATTACCGCAAATGTAACTATGGCGCTGGTTCCTTGCTCTGGTTTACTACTCGAGGAGCACGAATTTGTTTTATTTACAGATACGCTAAATAAGCAACAAGGACATAGCCAGCTCTGTTTGCTATTTGATGAGCAAGAAATTCGTCACGCAAGCGCAACACAAATAGAAAACCTCAAAAAGCTATCACAACTTGGTTATTCAATTGGTTTAAACAATTTCGCTAAAGATCGATGCGAACTTAATTTACTAACCGATATTAATTTTGACTATCTGCTACTTAGCTCGACCTTTAGTAAACGTGTTTTACAACAAGAAAGTTACGATTTTCAGCTACAGGGCGTGCTTGCAATTACAAAGCTCAAAGCAATGAAAGTCATTGCTAAAGGCCCATCAATACTTAATTTTAGAGCTTTACTAGACAAGCACGGTTTGGCATTTTTTGTGGGAAAACAACACGCTCTAGTGTGTTCTGAGTTACCTGAAATACAAGCAACCCAGTCTTTATAAAATTAGCCTGAGGTATTACTCAGGCTTTTTAAACATTGCACGAAGGTTAGCGACTCTTGCTTGGCCTTTTTCCATTCGCTCTGCTTGCGTATTTGGCGCCTTTTTATTTTCAAACGCGAGATCGTCCTGCGGTAACTCTTGTACAAATCGGCTTAACTCAGTTTGTGAGGTTTCACCAAATTGACGACGTATTTTTGCGTAAGTAAGTGTTAACTCCTGCTGTGCACGAGTAATACCAACATAAGCTAAGCGGCGTTCTTCATCTACGTTATCTTCATCAATACTTACCTGATGCGGAAGTAAACCCTCTTCCATACCCACCATAAATACGTACGGGTACTCTAAGCCTTTTGATGCATGTAGTGTTGATAAGTGCACTGCATCGGTTTCATCTTCTTCTTCGTTACGCTCAAGCATATCGCGAAGGGTTAGCTTGCTAACAACCTCGGCTAATGTCATTGGTTCGTTGTCGGCATCACCGGTCAACATATCTGTTATCCAACGATACAGCTCTGATACGTTTTTCATACGCATTTCAGCCGCTTTTGCACTCGGTGACGACTCGTACAAATATGCCTCGTAATTAATATTACGCACTAAGTCTTTAACAGCTTCGAGCGTATCACCGCGTACTGCGTTATCAGATAGCTCAACAACCCAGCGTGCAAATCCAGCAAGCGCATTAAAACCACGCCCTTTTAGTCTGTAGCCTAAATCGTTATCAAAACAGGTAGCAAATAAGCTCGCGTGTTTTTCGTTAGCAAGCGTACCAAGCTTTTCAAGTGTAACCGTGCCTATTTCGCGTCGCGGTGTATTTACGATACGTAAAAATGCATTGTCATCATCTTGATTAACTAGCAAACGTAAATACGCCATAATATCTTTAATTTCTGAGCGAGCGAAAAACGACATACCGCCACTAATTTTATAAGGGATACGGTTACTCATTAAAGATTTTTCAAAGCCACGTGCTTGATGATTACCACGATATAAAATCGCGTAATCTTTATAGCTGGTTCGCTTCATAAACTTATGTGAAATTATTTCAGCAACCACACGCTCAGATTCATGCTCTTCATCGCGGCACCCTATTACTTTAATCGGCTCACCATAACCTAGTTCACTAAATAACTTTTTCTCTATCTCATGTGGGTTATTCGCAATTAAAATGTTAGCCGCTTTTAGTATTCGCCCTGCACTTCGATAGTTTTGCTCAAGCTTTATAAGTCTAAGCCCTGGGTAGTCTTTACCTAATAACACTAAGTTTTGCGGGCGAGCACCACGCCATGAGTAAATTGATTGATCGTCATCACCTACCACAGTAAAACGGGCACGCTCGCCTACTAGCAATTTAACAAGTTGATATTGGCTTGTATTGGTATCTTGATACTCATCCACCAGCAAGTATTTAAAGCGTTGCTGCCAGCGCTCACGAGATGTGGCGTTATTAGTAAGTAACAAAGTAGGGATCATAATTAAATCATCAAAATCCAGTGCGTTATAAGCACGTAGCTGATTTTGGTAGCGAGCATACAGCTGTGCAAACAATGCCTTTTGCGCATCACGCGCTTCGCGTATTGCTTGCTCTGGCAGTACTAATTCGTTTTTCCAACTACCAATTTCCATTTTAAGTAGTTTGAGTAAGTCCTTGTCTTTTTTTAGCTCATCTTCGGTGAGCTCACTTAGAAGCTGATTGGTATCTTGATCATCAAATAACGAAAAGCCGGGTTTAAACCCTAATGTGCTTAACTCTTTTTTTATTATTTCTAAACCGAGTGTATGAAACGTTGATACCCATAAACCTTTAGCGTCTTGCTTTCCGAGCGTTTGCAGTACTCGTTCACGCATTTCTTTGGCTGCTTTATTGGTAAAAGTAACAGCGGCTATATTTCGCGCTTTGTACTCACATTTTTTCACTAAATAAGCGATTTTATTCGTAATAACACGGGTTTTACCAGAGCCTGCGCCTGCGAGTACTAAGCATGGACCACTAATATATTTTACGGCTTCATCTTGTTTAGGATTGAGTTTCATAACGACCAAAGAAATTTAAAAGACGCGCAATTTTAACGTAACCATTACTGCGAGCATAGCAATTGCCTTAATTAATTAAGGTAAAGATGATCATGTGTTAAATACCGTGGGTATAAGGTAATATTAGTCATTATTATTTTAGGCCGCATCAAAGGGACAAATATGATCAACCCAGCAAAACTTGAAGAAATTGCTAAGCAAATTACTAGCAATATGCCACAAGGTGTAAAAAACCTAGCAGAGACACTCGAAGGTAAAACAAAGCAAGTTTTACAAAACAAGCTTGCTGAGATGGATTTTGTGAGCCGTGAAGAATTTGATGTGCAAAGCCAAGTACTTATTCGTACTCGCGAAAAACTAACCGAACTTGAAGCTAAAGTTGCATTGCTTGAGCAACAACTTAGCACTAAAACTGACGCTGAATAATTATACCAATTGCATTAAATTAGTGATCTATTATAGCGATAAGGAAATAGCTCTATAACAAGGCTAAAATTATGATACATAGTTGTTCTATATAAATAATTTTTAACGTAGTTAGTGAGTTATTTAATACGCTAGAATGATCATGTTTTTAATAAAATTGGTATTAATTTAATGTACAAAAAAGGCAGCTTAGGCTGCCTTTTGCGTTTTACTAAGTTTATTCAAATAGCTCATCAAGTACGTAATAAAATAATTTAGCCTGCTGCGCTAAACTCACACTCAGCATTTTTTGCGCAACTTGCTCGCCAGTTATTGGTTTGTAACGCTTTAAAAACGCAAATCGTGTAATAACAGGAAAAATAATACTGCCTATCTTTTCTGCCACTCTAAATTGCTCACGATCACCTAATAATAAAGATGGTTGTAAAATACTTATTTTATCAAAAGGGAGTGCTTTTATATGTTGCTCAAGCTCACCCTTCATTTTCAAATAAGCACTATTACTGTGCGTGTTCGCCCCGCTTGATGACACTAAGCAGTAATGCGTAACACCATTACATGCCGCTAACTGCGCCGCTATAAACTGATAATCAAAATCTACTTTACGCTGAGCTTGTGTAGAGCCCGCCTGTTTACGGGTTGTGCCCAAACACGAAAACAATACGTCACCTTTAAAAAGCTCAACGTATTGAGTTAATTTTTCAAAATCAATAACGTGATTAACTAGCTTTGCGTGTGTAATAGGCAAAGCCCGACGACTTAACGTAACCACTTTGGTATAACGATCGCTCTTAAGTAGCTTATGTAGCAACTCATTACCGACCAAACCTGTAGCACCTATTAATATCGCCGTTTTAGTCATAAATTTATTTATTTTCGCCCACTTTATTAAGTACGTGCTGCACTGCTTTTTTGTAGCTTTGCGTTTCTTCACTCGCGCACGTTACTACAGATTCTAAATCATGAAGATGGCCGTTTTCTAAACCATAAACCCAACCATGAACGCTTAGCTCTTGGCCGCGCTCCCACGCATCTTGCACAATGTTAGTACGGCATACATTACGCACTTGCTCAATTACATTTAGCTCAATAAGGCGACTTAAACGTTCGCTTTCTGGCATTGCATCAAGTTGTTCAAGATGCTTTTCTTTTACATCCCCTACATGGCGTAGCCAATTATCAATAAAGCCAAATTTTGCATTGTTTAAAACGGCTTGTACGCCACCACAGCCATAGTGACCTACTACCATGATATGTTTTACTTTTAAAACCTCTACAGCGTACTGCATAACCGACAAACAGTTATGGTCAGTGTGTACAACCACGTTTGCAACGTTACGATGCACAAATAATTCGCCTGGTAATAAATCAACTATTTGATTAGCAGGTACACGAGAGTCTGAACAACCAATCCATAAATACTCTGGATTTTGTTGCATAGATAAAATTTTAAAAAACTCAGGATCAGCTTCGCTTGTACGTGCAGCCCAACGTTTATTGTTATCGAATAAATTTTTTAACTTTCTCATTGCATCTCTTATTAAGTCGAGGACGGAAATTTAATGGATATTAGCAAGAATCAAAATATTACGAGGCGTTAACTGCTTTTCACAAAACGTTTTAACGCTTACTTGATAGCCTTGCTGTTGCAAATATAAAGCACGATCGAGCACAAGCCAAACTTCAATTGCTCTTCTGAACACATGTCGAACCAGTTCAACTCGGTCAGTTATTTTTTTTCGAGCAACACCAATATATAAATATTTATTATAATCAGTATCTTGAGGTAGGTTTATTGCCTTTTTATCTGCAGCCCATGCACAAAATGATTTAAACGAATCTGAGAATATAGCTTTGTTAACCGAAGGTACGCTTACATAATATTGCTCGCCAGTAATCGATTTTCTAAGTGCGTCAAAACCAAGCCGCCATTCTAGTTCTGTTTTACGTACTTTTTCCAGACGAGAAGGCGCTGTAACGGTTTCTTGTAATGCGAGCTTTAAATCGCGATGCGTTAGGTTAAGCTCACTTTGGTTTGCAACCTCACTCATTACACGGTACTCATTAGCCGTAAATAAATGATAGCAACAAGGTGAAAAGCTAATTTGCTGTACTTTCGCTAAACTTGCTTGACGCATAAATGCTTGGTGCAAACCACCACATGCGTGTAGCGCTACGGCATGCATATCAGCATTAAAAAATTGAGTGATATCCTCTTTTAATACATCTGCTTGGCTAAAGTGCATTGCCAAGCCTTGTTGCTGTGCACTTTTTTGTCCTTGCTCGCATAAGCTTTGTTGCAGTTCAATACTATGCACATCACTTGCGCCATTAAAAGCAAGCATGCGCCCTAAGTGCCCTTTACCCGCGCACCACTCTAAAACTGGTTGCTTAGTATTAGGTAGTGCAGATACAAAGTCTTGTAACTGATCAAACTTACGACCTTTAATGCCGTTACTTATCCAAAACGGATAATCAGATCGAGAGTGTGCAGAGCTAGGTAACTCACATAGCTTAGCAAGTTCATCAAGTTGGTTTATGTGTTGGCTAAAAAATTGGTATAGCTGATTTTGATCGTTATCAAGAACGGTTACCTGATCATCAGTTAGTTCGTTAAGTATGCCTTGCAGCTCTGGCCAAGGAATAGTGTCAAAATCAAATGCGGTGCACTGCCAATACTGACGATGGCGCATTAAAAGTGAATCAAGTGCAAAAAATTGCTCGGCTAAAGTCATAACAGCTTAAAAAATAAAAAGACAATTAATTATATCAGCTCAGTGAGCTCTCATTAAGCAGTTATTTTTGGCTAAAAATCAGCCGTAAATACAAAGGTATTGAAATAATACTCACCAAAATAGCTGCTATAAGCATCCATGATAATTGCATCTTTTCTGGCTCTTGGTATTTATAAATAAAGTGAGATTTCACTTCGTCAAATTCGTTTTGCTGTATGCCATATAAGTCAGCAATTAAACGCCACTTTGCTATCGACATATGCCCTAAACTGGTAGTGGGTGGGGTTATATAACTTTTTAGTACTTCAGCCTCAAAGGCGAGCTGATGAAAGCTCTTACTCGGTGCATAGTTTTGCTGGGTGACTGCAATGGCTTCATCCATATTCATCATTGCATAGCGCCAACCTTTTAGGCTCGCTTGGTAGAATTTTTCGACCGTTTGTGGGTTTTGCTTAAGCATGTTTTCGCTGGTAAATAAAATGTCGCTATATACATCCATACCATAACGCTGTGGGCAAACAAGCCGATGAGCTACGCCTTGTTGAGTCATATAATAAGGCTCTGTAGTAACATAAACTTGCATAGCATCTAGCTTGTTTTCAATCCAAGCCTGGTTAAAATTTTCGCCATTGTAAACTTTGAGTTTATCTACATCAACGCCACTGCGTTTAAGCATAATAAGTAGCTCGGTGCCGTCATTTTTGCTCACAGCAGTGATACGTTTATTAACAAAGTCACGTGGATGAAAAATATCAGACGTGTCTTTAACCATCCAGCAATAAGGTGAAAACTGCAATAAGGCAGCCATAGCAACAAGAGGTTGGCCATTTATACGTTGCTGTAAAATACCAGAATGCCCTACACCAAATTGTGCTTCGCCACTGGCCACAGGACCAAAGGTATCAGGTTTCATTGGATTAGCTTGTTTAATAGTTACATCAAGGCCCGCTTCATTATAAAAGCCTTTTTGCTTAGCCATATAGTAGCCAGCAAACTGAAACTGATGTGTCCATTTTAGCTGTAATGTGACTGATTCTTGCGCCGCGATATGGCTGCAAAAAAAGCACAATCCAATGATTAATCCTTTAAATAGCAAATAGGTGTCCTCAAAAAGTATGACGATTACCTGTAACTATATGTAAAACGTGTAATAAAGCAAGCACCCTAGTTAGGTGCCTGCCTTTAAAGAAGGGTTATACTGAGGCGAGTTTTTCGGCTTTTTCTGCTTGCGGTTTTGATGTTAAAAATTGGGTAAAACACGGATTTTGTGTTTCATCTTGTACACTGTAACCTAAGCGATTCAAATGCTCGTTAAACATTTCATACTGACTCGGCTCAATAGCAAAACCTGCCAGTACATTCCCCATCGAACCACCATGATTACGATAATGAAATAAGGTAATGTTCCAATTGCTGCCTAAAGTATCTAAAAAGCGTGCAAGCGCACCCGGATACTCAGGAAATTCAAAACGCAATAAACGTTCATGTAATTGCTCTGGTGCTTTTCCGCCAACCATATAACGCACATGTAATTTAGCGAGTTCGTTATCCGACAAATCGCAAAATTGATAATCGTTATTTGTTAAGTCTTGCTTTAACTCATTAAGCTCTTGCTCGCCTTGGCGCAGAGCAATGCCCACAAATATTTGTGCTTCACCAGGCCCTGCATAACGGTAGTTAAATTCAGTAATAGCACGGCCACCTAAAGAAGCACAAAACTGTTTAAAACTGCCTTTTTCTTCTTTAATAGTAACGGCTAATAGCGCTTCGTTTTTTTCACCCAGCGCAGTGCGCTCTGCAACATAACGCAGGCGATCAAAGTTTAAATTAGCACCCGAAAGCACAGCCGCTAAATGTAGTCCTTTTAACCCCGACTGCTGACTCCATTTTTTAAGCCCAGCCGTTGCAAGTGCACCTGATGGCTCTGCAATTGCACGGGTAGATACAAAAATATCCTGCATGGCTGCACATATTTCATCGCTGGTAACGGTTACAACTTCATCGCAAAACTTTTGTGCTAAACGAAATGTTTCAGTGCCAATAATTTTAACCGCTACGCCATCGGCAAAACTACCAACGCGATCAAGCTCTACTGGCTTACCTGCTTCAAGTGCTGCTTGTAAACACGCACTTTCGTCGGCCTCTACGCCAATTACTTTTATATCTGGACGCAGCGATTTAATATAAACCGCCATACCAGCAAGTAAACCGCCGCCGCCAACAGGAATAAACACAGCATCAAGCTCGTTTAATTGCTGCATTAACTCGCGTGCTACAGTGCCTTGACCAACAATGACATCCGGATCGTCAAATGGCGGGACAAATATACCGTTACGCTGCTCTGTAAGCTCAAGCGCATATGCTTTTGCTGCATCAAAATGATGGCCATGTAATACAACTTCACCGCCAAGTGCGCGCACTGCGCTGACTTTTATTTCAGGCGTTGTTACTGGCATTACAATAGTTGCTTGATGCCCAAGGTGAGATGCACTTAATGCAACCCCTTGAGCATGATTACCCGCAGAAGCAGTAATAACCACTGAGCCTTTAGGTAATTTATTTAATTTGTTATACGCACCGCGTAACTTAAATGAATACACGGGCTGTTGGTCTTCACGCTTTAACCAAACATGGTTACCTAGCTTTTTACTGAGTTCAGCCATTTCGCTAACCTCAGTAACTTTAGCCAAAGGCTCCATGTTTGCTTGAATAATAGCGCGAAAATAATCGAGCTCTTGAGAGACCATAATTAACTAAGCGCCTCCAATTTAGCTAAGTCGCGCACAGCGCCTTTATCAGCACTTGTTGCAAGTAATGCATAAGCCTTTAAAGCAGACGAGACATAACGCTCACGATCAACTGGCTTGTACGCCATTTTTCCGCGTGCTAATTGCTTTTGTTTACGTGCCTCAAGTTCTTCATCGCTTAGCGCTAATGTGATTTCACGTGTTGCGATATCAATAATGATTTTGTCGCCATTTTCAACATAAGCGATTGCACCACCACTCGCCGCTTCTGGCGATACATGGCCAATTGATAAACCCGAAGTACCACCCGAAAAGCGACCATCAGTAATAAGTGCGCATTTTTCAGCTAAGCCTTTCGATTTTAAGTAGCTTGTTGGGTATAGCATTTCTTGCATACCTGGGCCGCCTCTAGGGCCTTCATAACGAATAACAACAACATCGCCGGCTTTTACTTCGTTATTTAAAATCCCTTCTACTGAATCATCTTGTGATTCGTATACAATGGCGGTGCCTTCAAAATGTAGCATTTCATCAACTACGCCAGCACTTTTTACAACACAGCCATCAACCGCTAGATTACCCGAAAGCACAGCTAAACCACCGTCTTGGCGAAAAGCATGTTCAACGCTTCGAATACACCCATTCACGCGGTCATTATCACCTTCATCCCAACGACACTCTTGGCTCATTGCTTTAGTAGTACGAATGCCCGCAGGACCCGCACGATAAAATTTGCGCGCTACTTCGTTAGTTGGGTCAGTTGCATCCCATTTTTTAACAAGCTCAGCCATCGTTGACCCTGCGACATGATTCACTGACATATCAACTAAGCCCGCTTTACCAAGCTCACGTACAACTGCCATCATGCCACCAGCACGGTGTACATCTTCAATATGGTACTCTGGTGTTGCTGGTGCAACTTTACATAAAAACGGTGTTTTACGAGAAAGCGCATCAATATGCGACATATCAAAATCAACGCCGGCCTCTTGCGCAGCAGCGAGTAAATGTAATACGGTATTTGACGAGCCGCCCATTGCAATATCAACAACCATTGCATTCATAAAGGCTGTTTTATTGGCAATTGCGCGTGGCAATACATCTTGATTATCTTTTTGGTAGTACTCACGACATAAATCAACAATACGAGCCCCTGCTTCAACATACAGTTGTTTACGGTCTTTATGGGTAGCAAGCGTGGTACCGTTACCCGGCAGTGCTAAACCTATTGCCTCTAACAAACAGTTCATTGAGTTTGCAGTAAACATACCTGAGCACGAACCACATGTAGGACATGCAGAGCGCTCTACTTGCTCTGAATCTGCATCACTTACCGACTCATCTGCGCCTTTAACCATGGCATCAACTAAATCAAGTTTAATGTCGATGTTAGCAAGTTTAGTTTTACCTGCCTCCATTGGACCGCCCGATACAAATATTACCGGAATGTTTAAGCGTAGTGCTGCAAGCATCATCCCTGGGGTGATTTTGTCGCAGTTTGAAATACAGATCATCGCATCCGCACAATGACCATTTACCATGTATTCAACCGAGTCAGCAATTAAATCGCGTGAAGGCAGCGAATAAAGCATACCGCCGTGTCCCATCGCAATGCCATCATCAATAGCAATGGTATTAAATTCTTTTGGAACGCCACCGGCTTGGGTTATTGTCTCACCCATAAGCTCACTAAGCTGATTAAGGTGTACATGCCCTGGTACAAATTGTGTAAACGAGTTAACTACGGCAATAATCGGTTTACCAAAATCAGAGTCTGTCATACCTGTTGCGCGCCATAATGCTCTTGCGCCTGCACGTTTACGTCCTTCAGTTGTTGTTGCACTTCTTAATTTAGCCATAGTTACCTCAGTTTTTGCCGCAATATAAGCGGGCATTCCTCATTCTAAAATTGGTGAATAACCGAGTGACTCAGTTACTCGTAAATTATTTTTTAATTCGTAATTACACAGCCTGTTGGTGCTGTAAACTCTGTAAAGTGACTTCTTTAACATCCACCAGCTTGTTTAGCTGGCTGGTTAGTAGGTGAATAGGTTTATCACTATCTACCGTCATGGCTACGTTGTATAAGCCATCATCCATATTGAGCTGAAAATGCGTTAGGTTAAAACCACGATGACGCACCACTCGTAAAAAGCGCTCTACCGCTATACTTTGGCTTTTTAATGCAATAGTTAGGCTGTGTTTCATTTTGCTTTCTCCGTCATCATTTCGTCGTTAGCAGCCCCAGGTGGTACAAGTGGCCAAACATTTTCTTTATCATCAATACAGGCATGTACTATGTACGGGCCTTTGCTGTTAACTAATGCTGTAATAGCATCATCAACTTGGTTAGCGTGGGTAATTGTTTGCCCTGGAATACCAAATACAGCAGCTAGTTGCACAAAGTCTGGGTTATCCGAAAGGTTAGTTTCAGAGTAACGTCCTTCAAAAAACAGTTCCTGCCATTGGCGAACCATACCCAAGCGCTGGTTATCTAAAATTAATATTTTTACAGGTAAATTATTACGGCGAATCGTGGCCAACTCTTGAATATTCATCATTATTGAGCCATCGCCCGATACAGTGATAACAAAGTCATCAGGGCGTGCTACTTGTGCGCCAATAGCAGCCGGTAAACCAAAGCCCATTGTGCCTGCGCCACCACTACTTAAATGATTACTCGGGTGAGTAAACTTCATGTGTTGTGCTACCCACATTTGATGCTGACCTACATCGCAACACACAACGCCAGTTTTTGGCATGCGTTGGCTCAGTTGGTTTAATAAGTACGGTGCGTAAACCTTCTCACCTGGGTAGTCGTAACGCCACGCGTGCTTGATATTCATTTCTTTATTTGTGTCACACCACGCTTTAGGTGTTACAAAGCACTCAAGTGCAGGTAACGACGTTTTTAAATCAGCAATTAATGAAGCTTTAGCAGGTTTTCGCTTACCTACTTCAGCGGCATCAATATCTAAATGAATTACTTTAGCTTTAGCTGCAAATTTAGCTAAGTTACCCGTTACGCGGTCATCAAAGCGCGCACCTATACACACAAGTACATCACATTCTTGCACGGCAATATTAGCGGCTTGACCACCATGCATACCTAGCATACCTAAGTAATGCTCGTAGTCAGGTAACACACTGCCTAATGCTTTTAGTGTTGATACAGCCGGCATCTGAGTTTTATTTAAAAACTGCATTAACTCGTCTTGCGCATCAGCGGCTTGTACACCACCGCCTACGTACGCTACAGGCTGTTTAGCCTCACTCAACAATTGATTAGCAATAGCAACTTGCTTTAAATCTAACTCAGGTAAGTATTCATCAGCTGCAAGCCAAGGCTTAAAAGGTACTTGCGCCATTTGAATATCTTTTGGGATATCGACAAGTACAGGACCTGGTCGGCCGCTTTGCGCTAAATGAATAGCTTCTTGTAATATCTCTGCTAAGTCTTCCGCTCGTTCTACCATGTAGCTGTGCTTAGTACACGAAAGCGACATACCTAGTACATCTATTTCTTGAAACGCATCTGAACCAATAGCTGCAGTAGGCACTTGGCCGGTAATCGCCAATAATGGTACTGAGTCCATCATCGCATCAGCAAGGGCAGTTATTAAGTTAGTTGCACCTGGGCCCGATGTAGCAAAACACACACCTAATTTACGCGTGCTGCGAGCATAACCAACAGCTGCAAACCCTGCACCTTGCTCATGACGAGTAAGGTAGTGTTTGACTGGCGCGCCATACAGCGCATCGTAAATTGGCATAATAGCTCCGCCTGGGTAGCCAAATACTTCATTTACGCCGTGTTTGGCCAATAAGTCGATTGTTAGTTCTGCGCCTGTCATTAATAAACCCTCATTCCTCAGTGACAACCCAATTACATTTTTACGCTAAAAACTTTGCCCTTAAAACTAAAAAGCCCTCCGAACGGTTAAGTGCGGAGGGCTTTTTTAATGCTTAAGTTTTTAAAGCACTACGAAGCCCTCGCGGGAATAATCACCACGATAATAATCAGGACTAGGTTAAGTGCGTTTGTAAGCATGTAATTAATACCAAATTTTGTTCAATTATCGCGAAGGTTATTCCTTCGCTCTCTTTTTATATTAGTACCGCGCTAGGCCCTTTAAGTCAACACCAAAGTTAATCTAACAAAAAGACTAAAAGGCAATTTATCAGGTTTTAAAATTCATTATACAAGCTGGTAGTGGTTTTTTTATGCTCTAATTTTATTCTCAGAAATTCACTATTCTTATATCCCTTATTTAAGGTTTGATTAATTTTTAAGAATATTTTTATAAATAAAATTATTTATCACCTTCAGGTAATGCGTAGGTTCCCTTAAGCGACTCTTAAGTGTTGTTGCATAGCATGGCGTTGTTATTTTAAACGAGCCTAAATATGAACGTAATTAGTCAAACACCAGCACAAAAAAAGCCAAATCGTAGTAAACGGTTTTACATTCACTGTAGTGCAAATGCCTTTGTAGTGATGATTGCCTGTTATTACTGTTTAGTTATAAACATTCCTTTTATTCAAGGTTCGTTTAGCGCCA
Source organism: Pseudoalteromonas sp. BSi20429 (assembly GCF_000238895.1). Classification (NCBI taxonomy): domain Bacteria; kingdom Pseudomonadati; phylum Pseudomonadota; class Gammaproteobacteria; order Alteromonadales; family Pseudoalteromonadaceae; genus Pseudoalteromonas; species Pseudoalteromonas sp. BSi20429. The sequence goes on from NZ_BADV01000031.1 coordinate 59,375, forward strand.
TAACCTCTCTTGCATCTTTTTCATGGCTATTTTTACTTTCAGTGCCACTGCTTTTGTTATGCCTTTTAATTATTTTCTTTTCGATAGTGTCGGTTAGATGGTTATTAAAACCAGTTAACTATCTTTTACTGATAATTTCTAGCGCCGTGCTTTACGGCTCATTAAATTACGGTGTTGTGTTTGACTATTCAATGATTCAAAACACGTTCGAAACCGATTCAAGCGAAGCGCTGAGCTATTTAAACCCGCAGCTCATAGCCTTTTTACTACTTTTTTGTGCGCTACCTGTTTTTATATTAAGCAAAGTAAAAATACACTTTACTCGCCCTCATCAAGAAGCGATTAGCCGCATAAAACTTATTATTGCCTGCTTAACGCTAATTGCTTTAGTGGTCGCTAACTTTTACGCCGATTACGCAGCCACTGGTCGTAACAACCGCATTTTGAAAAAAGAAATTATTCCGTTTCAGTATCTCTCTAGCGGTTATAAATATATGCGCGATCAGCTGCTGTATACCAATATAGAATTTAAAAATATAGATGCAACACCCACTCTTATTGCGCCTAACACCACCAGCGTAACCGTTATGGTTGTTGGCGAAACCGCACGAGCAGAAAACTTTGCTTATCAAGGTTATAAGCGCAACACCAATCCTTATACACAAATGTATAATGTGACGTATTTTAATAATGTGGCGTCTTGTGGCACCGCTACAGCTGTGTCTGTGCCGTGTATGTTTTCACTGCAAACACAAGATAACTTTGATCGATTAGCAGCTGACAACCAACAAAACCTGATTGACTTAGCACAACAAGCTGGCAGCGATGTATTGTGGGTTGATAATAACAGCGGCTGTAAAAACGTATGCACCCGTGTTGTTAATATTGATATACCAACCACCCCATCAACGCTTTGCGATGGGAAATATTGTTTTGATGAAGCACTTCTTGCTCCACTTAAACGCAAACTCGCTAATTTAAACCAAGCTAATACCGTTATCGTCCTCCACATGATGGGCTCACATGGACCAACCTACTTTAAACGCTACCCAGATAAGTATAAGCAATTTACGCCCTCGTGCGATAGAAGCGACATTCAAAACTGCTCACTCGATGAATTAGTTAATACCTACGACAACACAATTGCGTACAGTGACTTTGTTAATGCCCAAGTAATTGAGCAATTAAAAGCACTACCAAACAACATAGATAAACAGTTTTTATATGTCTCTGATCATGGTGAATCACTTGGCGAAGCCGGTGCTTATTTACATGGTTTTCCGTATAACTTTGCACCTAGCACACAAACGCACGTTCCTCTTTATATGTGGGCTGATGAGCATAACCAGCGCATTACCAATACCTGTTTAGCTAATTTAGACACCACTGCTGCACGCTCACACAACAATATTTTTCACACCCTTTTAAATTTAATTGGCATTAAAAGCAAAACGTATCAGGCATCGCTTGATTTACTTGCTAGCTGCCAAACAACACCAAGCGAAATAAAACTATGAGCAATAAAACCGTTATAAAGCGCCAAGGCTTAATGCGCCTTATTTTTACCTTAAGCCATTCTTTTAACGGCTTAAAATGGATGAGTCGATTTGAAGCGGCGTTTCAACAAGAGCTAGCACTGTTTTCATTATTGGGTGTGTTTGTATGGCTACAAGAAATTGCACTAAGGGATAAATTACTGCTTATAGCCAGCCTGCTTTTTGTATTGTTTGCTGAGCTGGTAAATACGGCAGTTGAGGTTGTAGTAGATAGAATTGGCAGTGAATACCATGAGCTTTCAGGGCTCGCTAAAGATATTGCCTCTGCAAGCGTGTTTATAGCTATGCTAATTGCCGCACTTATTTGGTGGGCTGTGTTATGGGCTTAACGCTTAAAAGTAATAACTCTATAGTGAAGCAAGCACTTGGTCCTGTGTGGATTCTTGTTGTATTTGCTGTTTTGGCACTGAGTTTTTTAACTCTTGCTCGTTTTGGTTTGAGTGTTTGGCAAGGTGAGCGTGTATTTGGATCGCATGCATGGCTGTCTATATTTGTAGGTGGTTTAAGAGTAGATATAGCGACTTTAAGCTACATTATTATGCCCGCATTACTACTGACTTTAGTGATGCAAAGTATAGGTTGGCAAAATAAAATACGCGGCCTAATTAAATTTTACTTAATCACGATATCTGCTTTACTCGTTTTTTTTGAAGTGATTACACCTACGTTTATAAACGAGTACGACTTGCGCCCTAACCGTTTATTTATAGAGTATTTAATTTATCCTAAAGAAGTCTCAAAAATGATTTTTTCAGGCTATAAGTTAGAAGTATTTATTGCTGTTATAGCGCTTATTTTAAGTTGTAAATTTGCAAGTAAAGTATTTAGCCATCAATGGCAAAGCAAGTCATCACTAACAGGCTTAAACCAATCAATTTTAGCGCTTGTTTTAGTATGCTTAACTATTTTGGGCGCGCGTAACTCATTAGGGCACAGACCACTTAACCCCGCTATGGTCTCGTTCTCTACTGATCACTTACTTAACGACTTAACCCTTAACTCACTTTATAGCGTCGCATTTGCAGTTAAGCAACTCTCTAACGAACAATCAAGCCAAGACTATTATGGCAAAATGCCTACCGATGAATTGCTTAGTATTGTGCGTAGTAACATGCAAAACACGCAAGGCACATTTAGTGATGTAACCGCCCCTACAAAAACGTTTCATGAAGCAAGTAATATAGGTAAACCAAAAAATCTAGTCATTATTTTACAAGAAAGTTTAGGTGCTCGTTATGTAGGCACGCTTGGCGGTTTACCACTTACACCTAATATCGACGCCCTTTATAAACATGGCTGGGGGTTTGATAATTTATACGCAACAGGTACACGCTCTGTTCGTGGTATTGAGGCGGTAATTACAGGATTTACACCAACACCTTCGCGTGCGGTTATTAAGCTTGATAAATCACAACGTGATTTTTTTACCATTGCTGACTTTTTAGCGAAGCAAAATTACAACACACAGTTTATTTATGGTGGCGAAAGCCATTTTGATAACATGCGCAGCTTCTTTTTAGGCAACGGTTTTAAAAGTATCGTAGATACAAATAATTTTAAAAAAATAGACTTTAATGGCTCGTGGGGCGCATCAGACGAAGACTTGTACGACCAAGCCGACATAGAACTTACTAAGCTTAAAAATCAAAACAAACCCTTTTTTAGCCTTATATTCTCAAGCTCTAATCATAGCCCGTATGACTTTCCTGACGATAAAATAACGCTGTACGACAAACAAAAACAAACCCGTAATAATGCTGCCAAGTATGCCGATTACGCACTAGGCACCTTTATCGAAAAAGCTAAAAAATCGAGCTACTGGGATGATACTGTATTTATAGTTATTGCCGATCACGACTCGCGCGTATCGGGTTCAAATTTAGTACCGGTGGATCACTTTAAAATTCCGGCCGTTATTTTTGGAAAAGGTATTACCCATAAACGAGATAGCCAACTAGCCAGCCAGCTCGATATTCCTGTTACTCTACTGTCTTTAATTGGCGCAAGTGGTAAGCACCCAATGATAGGTCATGATTTATCAAAGCCAATTAGCGACAACAAACAACGCGCAATGATGCAATACGACAAAAACTTTGCCTACATGCACGATAATAAAGTGGTGGTGTTACAACCACAAAAACCAGCAACAACCTATACGTATAGCAATAACCAGCTTGTACCATGTGAAAATGATGAGCAACTAGTTAGAAAAGCCCTAGCCCACGCGAACTTGGGTAATTTAGCCTACACAAATGGTTGGTATCATTAACCAAGTGACTTGATAATAAAGCCTTGTTAAAGTAACAAGGCTATTTTTATAAACCGAGTAAACATGAAAATCCTCGTTATTGAAGACTCTGAAGCACTAAGACGCAGCTTGCAAGTTGGCCTTAGCAACCTTGGTTTTACCGTAGATGAAACTGGTGATGGCTCAGAAGGGCTGAGTATGGCACTGAGTGGAAACTACGACCTCCTCGTACTTGATTTAATGCTACCGAGCGTTGATGGCATGAGTATTTTACAAGCACTGCGCAGCAGTAATAGCCAAAGCCGTGTGCTAATTTTATCGGCACGAAGTGAGCCTCAAGATAAAATTAACGGCCTTATGAAAGGCGCTGACGATTATTTAACTAAGCCATTTTCGTTTGAAGAACTCCATGCTCGTGTCCTTGCATTACTTCGTCGTGGTTCACTGCAAAACCAACAAAATACCCTAACCGTAGGTGATTGCGTATTAGATCTCTCCCTTAAAACTCTTCACTACAAGCAACATGCTATTGAGCTCACGCGTAATGAATACAAAATAATAGAATGCTTATTTAACGCCCCAGAGCGAGTATTGGGGCTTGAACTTATAAGTGAAGCGGTGGTAGGTCAGTTTGATATGCTCTCTAAAAATGCGCTTGAAGCACACATCTCAACTATACGTAAAAAAGTAAGACAGTTTGATGGCGAGCTCCCGATAAAAAATAAACGTGGATTTGGTTATGTCGCAACAACAAAATAAAAATCACTCAATAAAACGTAAACTTGTTAATAATATTAGCGCTGTGATCTCAGTTATTTTGTTCACCATATTTTTAACCGTTGATTTAAGTGTTGATACTTGGGTGGAAGATCAGTTCAATCAGTCTTTAACTAATAAAGCTAACTACTTAAAAACCTTAGTTGAAGATGACAACAACGTGGTTGAATTTGATTTTGCTGGTGAGTTTATGTCGGAATATGAAGCAGCCGATGCCACGGAGTTTTACCAGTTATGGCATGGCCGTGATGTTTTTGAGCGCTCGGACTCATTAGCGCTTTATGAAAATGCTAACCTGCCTTTTTTAGAAATGCCGATAAACGAATCTAAAATTATAGATTACGAGCTTCCTAACGGGCGTGATGGCCGCGCACTTATAAGTCACTTTGTAGCCCAAAAAGATGATAGAAATCCCACTCATTCTGCTGTTTTTAATACCATGACTCTTGCAATTGCAGCGCCCACCTCCGAACTTAATAAAGTACTGATTATTATTGATGTGGTCTTTATTTTAACCTGTGTACTTGGTGTGTTTGGTGTGCGCTATTTAGTGACACGTATTGTAAATAAAGGCCTGCACCCTCTACACAATTTAAACGATCAAATTAAGTTACTCGATATTACCGGTGTTGCGCAAACAATAGAAAGCGACTTTAAAGTAGAAGAAATAGAACCTATACGTAACGAGCTAAATAAGTTTATTACCGTTAATCAGCAACTCTATAGTAATGAAAAACGCCTAACAAGCGACATTGCACATGAGCTTAAAACCCCAATAGCTGAACTAATAAGCCTTTCAGAAGTGGCTATTCGCTACCCTGACGATAAACGTATTAGCGACACCTATACCAGTGATGTACTTAATATTTCACAGCGCATGAAAACAATTGTTAGCAACCTATTACTGTTGCAGCGCTCAAGTAGCAGTACAATGCAATTAAATGCACAAAATATCATTCTAAATAACTTAGTAAATCAAATTATTGATGAGCTGACCTTTAAGCACCCAAGTATTAAAGCGCGTTTAAATAACGAAATAAGTGACGAGATTACACTTAATGCAGACAAATTTAGTTTAAATACCATTTTGTGTAACTTAATCGATAACGCACTATTTTATGGACTCCCTGAGGCGCCAATTAAATTAACTGCCGTAAATAACAGCACAAACATGAGCATCTCTGTTAGTAACAAAGTAAATAAACCACTAAGTGGTGAACAGCTAACTGCTATTTTTGACCCGCTCTATCAGCTAGATTCATCTAGAACTAATAATCAGCGCCATGGTTTAGGGTTATCTATTGTACAGAGCTTATGTAACTTAAATGGCTTTACTATTAAGGCCAGTAATACCGAAAACAATACGCTAACGTTTATATTAACGTTACCTCTGAAGTAAATTTAGGTTAGTATTTACACTACTAACCTTCGAGATTTTAAGGACAAACCATGAATGCTCTTACCCGTGTTAGCCACTTTTTTATTGTGGCATTACTTATAACATTTAGCCTTAACAGCTATGCAGCTCCTGCCATATACAAGATAGAAAAAAATGGCGTTAGCTCTTACTTATTTGGCACCGTACACGTTGGTGATGCCAGCATGAAAGGCTTACCTAAAAATGTAACCGATGCAATTAGTGCAAGCAAAGAAGTGATTGTTGAAGTTGATATAAGCAAACTTACACCACTTGAAATGCAACAGCGCTCAATGCCATTTATGATGCTAAGTGACGGTAAAACATTACAAACTGAGCTTTCAAAGCAAAATTATACCAAGCTAAAAAATTACTTTGCTAAAAAGTCGATTGATATTGCTATGTTTAATGGCTTAAAGCCTTGGGCTGTTATGGTGACTATGATGCAAATTGAATTTCAAAATGCAGGATATTCAGATAAAACCGGCATAGACAAGCAAGTACTTGCTTACGCTAAAGAACATAAAATAAAAATTGGTGAGCTTGAAACTCTAGAGCAACAACTGCAAATGTTTGATGGCATGGCGCTATTAAGCAATGAAATGATTGAAGAAACATTTGAGCAACTCAGCGATATTAATACTTACTTTATCAAATTAGTTAATGCCTGGAAAAACGGGGATATGGATACACTAACCGATTACTACAACATGAGTTTTGATGACAGTAATTATGGTGAAATTAGCGAGCAAGTAATGCTAACTAACCGCAATAATAATTGGGTTAAACAACTCACACCGCGTTTAGCAAACGAGCAATTATTTATTGCCGTAGGCGCTCTGCATTTACCTGAAAAACACGGGTTACTTAAACAGCTACGAGATAAAGGCTTTAGCGTTACTCGTCTTTAAAATAAAAATGGTTGAGTGATTTTTCGCTCAACCTTTCTGTGAGCTTTTAATGAAAGTCTTCCATTTTTAAGTAATTCTCTATTCCTTTAATTTTGTCTGCCGCATGATGATTTACATAAATCACAGTACTTGTATTGGCAGCACAAATTTTCTCTATTAGTAGCAGTACACGCTGCCTGTTTGCTTCATCTAAGCCTAAGCAAGGTTCATCTAAAATGAGTAACGTTGGATGCTTTACCATAGCCCGCACAATTAATAACATACGCTGATCGCCGTACGAAATCTGAGTGAATGAGATATTTTGTTTATCACTTAAACCAATAAATGCCAGCCACTGTTGAGCAATATTAATTTGTGCGTCGCTCGGTTTTTGATATAAACCTATGCTGTCGTAAAAACCTGAAATAACAGTATTTAAAGCCGATATACTTACGCGGTAATCCATATGTAGCGCGTTAGATATAAAACCAATATGCTGTTTTATATCCCAAATACTCTCCCCGGTTCCGCGTTTAAAACCGAACACTTCAATGTCATTGTTATAACACTGTGGGTTATCACCTGTTATTAAATTTAATAAGCATGTTTTACCTGAACCGTTCGCTCCAGTAAGCTGCCAATGCTGATGCTTTTTTATAGTCCAATTGAGATTTTTGAATATGCTTACATCACTATAACTAACTTTAGCATTACTCAATTTAACTAAGGTATTACCAGTGAATGTCTTTTGCTCTTGCTCGGCGTCAGGAGATGGCACATCCAATGAAGTATGCTCTAAATGAAGTAGTTTTAGTAAATCACTTAATTGCTCACTACTTGGCTTTGCTAAAGTATGTAACAAGCAGCCTTGGTTTACATAACCATAGTGAGTAATGAATGAAGGGATTTCGTCTAAGCGGTTTAGCACAAAAACAAAAGTAATCGTGTGGCTAAGCTCTATAAGTATTTTATTAAGTTGCTGGCAAGATTGTACGTCGAGTCCATCAAATGGCTCGTCAAGCACGACTAACTCACTATGGGAGCTGAGTGCTTTAATAAGTAGGAGTTTACGAGTTTCACCCGTTGAAAGGTCTCTAAAATGCCTATTTAGTAATGAGCTAAATTTAAATAATTTTATTAGCTGCGCTAATAACTCACCATTATTACTATGCTCTGTAAAAATAAGGTCTTGAACGAGGCTATGCTTTTCGTGCTCTAATTCTTGGGCCAGTAACTGTTTATGCGAATCTGAAGACACGAGCATAAGTTTATTAATACTACTTATACGCTTACCACTTTCGCACTTAGCTTCACCAACTAACGCAGCTGTCAGTGCAGATTTACCGGCTCCATTAGCACCTAGAAGCAGCCAATGTTCTGCTAGATTCACTTGCCAATCTAGGTTGCATATGTCGTAACGACTTTTGCCTTGTCCTTGTAAGTAACCATTAAATTGCTCAAGCGTAATTGACTGCACTAACTTTTCCTAATAAACCTTAAAACAGCAAGTTAACGCATATTAAAAGAGCTTAGCAAGCTTGTTATCTGCAAAATTAATTTATTTCACTAGGGCGTATTGTTCTTTGTGGATTGAAATTTGTTCAATCCAAGGAAGATTAAATCGCGGCGCGAGGTTTGTAACCTAGTGAGCTCGATAACTGCTCCTGCGTTATTCTAATGGCTTACATCCATGTAAGAATAAGTCAAAACCGAGTAAAGCTTCCGCGTCCTGCTCACGCCCCTTACCTACATCCATGTAGGCAACAAAGAGTTAATCGTCCCTAGAAAGAACCCAATGGGCAGCGCATGTTTGGTATTTATGCTGCGTTATCGCCTATTTATGGGGAATAACCACACTACATAGGCTCTGCCTTGCCTAAAAACCAAGCATACTGCTGCAAATTCAACTACCAAAGATCAACACGCCCTAGCAACGCTAATACTATTTAATGCGTCTTTAATTGCTTGCTGACTTATTGGTTTATGAATATGAAGGTTAGCCCCGTATTTATAAGCTCGCTCTATATCATTTTGTGAAGTATTTGCTGTTATAACAATAATTGGCATTACTTTATTAAGATCAGAGCGTATTTTTTTAATCGCCTCAAACCCATCCATTACTGGCATATTTAAGTCCATAAAAATAATATCGTATTGATTTTCACTCACCATATCGCACGCGACTTTGCCGTTTTCAGCGCAATCATAGCTTAAACCTAATAAGCTAAGTATGCGGGTCAGTAATATAGTATTTAATGGGTTGTCTTCAACGACTAAACACTTTAGTTTGTCATTTATTTTACGAGGGTTTGGGAGAGCTTTACTGGCAATTATTGGTAAGTGCAAAGATACCAGCGCTCCATGGGCTTCATTATTTTTGAAGGTAATTTCACCGTGCAACGCCTTTACAACATACTGAACCCGAGTGAGACCTGTTCTTAATCCTTGAAAATGGTTTGTTTGTTTAAATGAGTCAAATTCAAGATCAGTAATCTCTTTCGAAAAACCACAACCAGTATCACTTACAGTTACACAAAGTTCATTATTAAAAAGCTTTGCAGAGACAGTAATTTCACCCTCTGTCGTAAACTTAATAGCGTTACTGATTAATTCTGTAAGCGTATGCTGCAAACGTTGATGATCCAATTTACATACACAATTTAATGATTCATCTAAACAACTAACTAGTTTTAGGCCTTTTTGCTGACAAGCATGCTCGTAAGCCATTAGTACTTTATTACACGACTCTAGAAGGTTTTCATTTTTAAATTGCGGTACCCACTTACCTGTACTTAAAGCTTGCAAGTCCTGCAGTTCATCTAATATAGCTATTAACCTAAGTGCGCAGTAATTAGCTTGGGTTTTAACGCTTTGCTGCGTATCAGAAACCTTTAACTCCTCAATAGACGTAATAAGACCCTGTAAAGGAGTTCTAAATTCGTGACTTGCTCTGGCAATAAAATGCTCTTTATTTTGACTCACTTGTTGAGCGAACTCTTTTTGTTTTTGGTATTTAGACAATGCGTTACCTATTTCTTTTTCCATTGGCATAAATACAAATCTTAACTCTACAAGTAGTAAAAACATCGCCATAAGCCAAAATAATAATTCAAGGTTAGATACCCAGTTCAATTTTTGGACAGCTTGCTCTTCAAATAAATTCACTGCATGATCTAGTTGCTTTAATAGCTCTTCAACCTCAGTTACAGAGAATATACGCTTATCTACTTGGCCTTGTTGATAAAGCAAATTTTCCGCTTGCTGGATATATGTTGCAACTTGGGAATCTAGTTTATGAGGAGCTAACGTATATAGTTTAATAAGTTTAGGTGTAAGGTACTGATACTCTCCATTAGCATTTTTTGAAAGTAAGTAATTATGAGTTTTTTTGAATGATACGACTGATGCTTTTAACGCTTTAGTATGCTCAGAAATATTTGTTGCCGATAATAATAACTCATTACTATGCCAAGCTATTTTTTGAGAAAGCATTCTCTGCTTACCAGCCATATTTATTATTTTGGCGTCGTATTTTTGCACCGAAAAATAATACTGCATAAGTGATGCTGATGTGCTTATTAATAGTGCTATTGCTATTAATGCCCATCGGTAACGAGTACGGATATTCGCGACAACTTTAAACATACTAAGCCCTGTTTTTGTTTTAAGTGTAGCTCAATTTTTTAGAACTAATAAGCAGCTTAAATAATGATTATTAAATAAAAAAGCCCAACTAAAAAGTTGGGCTAATAAAATAAAACTATTTAACTATCTATTTTCTAAACGGTTATAATCGAACATTCCATATTCTATCCCACGATATTTTTTAGCTGTATCGTGCAATATATCGCTGTATTGCCAAAACTGTGGATGAGTACGTCGAATACCAAACTTAGATTTCAATGCACCATAATCAGCTTCTATTTGCATCATAGGCAATTGCTCGGCAAAAGCATTTACTTGCTGCTCGTTATTTAAATACCAAATAGCTGCTGGATAATCTCCGATAAACCCAGGAACAATAGTCGCGGTATCTTCATCATAAGCACGTTGGCCATCTTCGTTTAATAAACTAGATATATTGTAGTGCGCATTATGATGAATAATAGTGTAGCCCTTATGGCTATTATCTTCTTGCTTTACAAGTATAAAAGAAAGCTGAGGTAATAAGTTAACCGCTTTTGCTGGCATGTTACTTACTACATTTAACGGCTTTGGCACTTCAGTGTAGTTGTATTTTTCACTTAAAACTGGCGCTAAGGCTTCTTTCATCAAGGTATATAGTTCATGCTGTGGATCATCAGTTTCATAGTTAATACCACTGGGCTGGCTAAATTCTCGGTTACTCTTAAAGAACTTAGATAAGTCAGGCGGTGAATTACGATACCACTGCTTTTTGATTTGATTACGCTTGTGCTCAGGTAATAGAGCTAAAAAGTTTTGCTCTCCCTCTAAACGTAAAAAATCCATATATAAACGTGTAACCAATTGATGGCCTATATTTCCGTATACATCAAAGCCTGCCACAAGCAAATAATGAATACGTTCAAATAACGCATAATCAAGTATCCACGTGGTTTTAGGCTCTTGACCAATAAAACCTTTAACAACAGTTGCACTATCAAAATGGCGGAAAATAGTCAGCGCAGCATTTTTATTATGCCCATCACCTTTCCAAAGCAAGTCAGTTGTAAGATGCTCGCCACCTTTAAACATTTCGTTAGCAAGCTCAACTTTTGCCTGTAAATATTTTTTCTCACGAACTGAATATTTAACCCAGCTAGAAATAGGTAACGCATTACTTTCCTCTGCGGCAGGAAGTTCTAGCGCTTCTTCATGTTGCATTAGCATTTCCCCTACAGCAGGAGTCGCAACCTTATCAGGATCAGCAAATGCCACCCAAAAGTGATCATTTATAACATTTAAAGCAATCTGACCACGACAAACAGGCCCTTTTATAAAGCCCATAATAATTAACTCTGCTTCATCAAGCATAAATTGATATTTAGAATTAATAGGAATAACTTCAAAAGTTTTAAATGGGTTAGATGCTGACTTAGGCTCATAACTCGGCATTTGCGTAACTGTATAATCTGGCGCAATAAACTGCTCGTACAAACGCAGTAATTTAGTTTCATTAAGCTCAAGTGGTAAATGCGTTTTAGAAAGTATGGTTGTACGCTCTTGCATAAAACGATAATAAACACGGCTAACTTTAGGGTCATCGTATGGGCGGCGCGTGTTAATTAACTTTATTTCCTCACCAGGAGGCGTACTTGAGCGAACTAGTTTGAAAAAGCTTTGTGGGTTTTCTGACGTAAAATAAATATGTGCTAAAAACCAATGTTCATAAATATAACGTGCTGATAACTGATACTTTAAGTTATCTTGATTTAAAAATGCTTCCCAGCCCTTTATTTTATTCTGATCATACTTACTTGGTGGCTCAATATGTGACATTTTACCGCCATTTTTAAGCCAGTTCTGTAAATGATTAAACTCTTCGCGCGAAACCCCAGGTAAACCATAAGGCATACCGCCATGAGGTTGCTCGTCAGCTAATCGGTCAAACTCCCCCATTGTTGCACAGGTTTGCGAACGCCCTAATGAAAAATCAAATTCATCATCTAGCACTTCATTAGTTGGTAATTCATAGCTTTGCTTTAACACTAAACTATTAAATAAAACACTTCCCGCTAAGTTTGCTTCTTCACTTTGTACGCGCTCATTTAGCACTGGCGTAAAGTTTTTTTCTCGCCATTGCTGTGTATTGGTTGCATCAAACAATAAACGGCTTGGGGTCGTTGCCAATAAACGAGTTCCATCGTAAACGAGCTCTTTACTCAAACCTCGATCAATACCTTCAGGGGATGAGAGCTTAAGCTGGCAAGGTGCGTCGTAACAACCATGGCAAACGACGCAGCGGGTATCGAGTACTGGTTTTACGTTTTGTAAAAAATCAGCTCCAGCAAGGGTAGAATGTGGAACGATACGCTCTTGCGCTTGTTCAGGGCCAAATAAATCATCGTAATGTGCATTACCTAAGTAAGCACAACCACTAAGGATAATTAATACAAATGTACTTATTATTATTTTTTTCATTCGTCCTCGTCACCTAAATCGAAGGTGGGCATCATATCCATTTGAGGAGAAACGAATGTTTTCTGACCTTCAGTATTCAAAACAATACTTAAAAGAGGCCCATGCGTTAATGTTATCTGCGCATCATGCTCTTGCTCTAATATACTTAAATACAGAGAATCAGTTATAAGCAACTCATAACCGCTAACGGTAATAGCTACACTGCTATCTTCACTTGGATTTTGGCAAATTTGAGCAAGTAACTCATCATCAAGTCCAATTGATATTTCAAAATCAGGATGCTCTAAATCTCTATTACTTAATGATTCATCTAATAGAAATAAAGGAAGGGTTAAATTGCTATCTTGTTCAAATTCCATTGCGTTCTCTGCACTTTCTGACGATTTAATTGGCGAGTATTATAACAAACTAGCGAGTAAATTAACGCTAAAGCTAATGTAACTGTTTAAACGTCATCTATAACAGATTCGATCACCGAAAATACACCACCTTGAGGATCGCATATAACACTAAAACGACCAACATCGGGGATATCTGTTGCAGGAACACATACTTGTCCACCTAAGCTAGCGGCTTTATTTACTGCCGTATCGCAGCTCTCTACTGCAAAATAAATCATCCAATGAGCAGGAATATCTTCAGGCCAGTCGCTTGTCATCTCAAGCATACCGGCAATTGGCTGTCCATCAACCAAAAATAAAGTGTAGTTCATACCTTCCATTGGCTTTATTTCACTTTCCCAGCCTAGTAAAGTACAGTAAAAATCTCTACTTACTTTACTATTTCTGGTTGCTAACTCATGCCAATAAGGCGTGTTTAATTCACCTAAGTACTTACAACCTTTATGCTCATTGCCTTGCCATAGTGCAACAGTGGCACCTACAGGATCTTTTAGCATCAACATTCGTCCTGCATTCATAACATCATGAGGACCGGCAATAACTTCAGCACCTAGTTCTTTAGCTTTTAGCGCACAATCATCAACATTGTCGACGGCAATGTAAGCCAACCAATGACTTGGGATCCCTTCACTAATTTGCTCTTTAGGCATTTCATACATAGCGGCTATATCACCACCTTGCTTTTGTAGCATGGTGTAATATATATCCTCCCCAATAGGTTGATCGTCATACCCCCAATCAAATAATGATGTATAAAACGTCTTACCTTCTTTCCAATTGTGTGTACAAAGTTCTGACCAACAAAAAATGCCATGTGGATGATTATCAATTTCACTCATTATTAAACCCTTATTATTCTATTTTTATCTAAACGAACTATGTCACATTTTATAAACTACATAATTGAACAGATCATAAATTGAGATTAGAGCAATAACTAAGCGGAGTCGATAAAAGAAGGGCAAAAAATTCGTTATTCAGTTGTTTCATATATGAGGCTTTTAACGCAGTTAGCGTCAGATTTAATCCCTCAAATTGATTAAATATTATTGCTGATCGATATAAATGATTTACTAAGAAGTCCTTCGCTCTAGAGGAATCCCTGAATCACTTTTTTGAAGACGTAAAAAGCCCGAATCATTAGATTCAGACGCTCTACAATATAAAGTCGGTACGCTACGCAGTATATCAGCGTCGGGAGTCGCTGCGCTTGCCCGCCCTACGTGATGCGTG
>NZ_BADV01000030.1:0-22267 GCF_000238895.1 Pseudoalteromonas sp. BSi20429
TATGTAATTCAGCCTTTTTTAGATTAGTTTCAAACTAAGGTTAAGGCCTTAAACTCTTAAGAGTCTTAAACTTTAAAATAAGCGACCTTCGCCAGCATAAGTACCCACTTGTATTTTTGCATAAATGGCATCGGCTTTTTCTTTAGCTTCTTCAATTTCTTTAGGCAGCATTTTACGCTCATCAAGTTTGCGGCTATGACTCGCTTGCATATTGCCGTTGTACTCAGCGATAGTATTCCAAATGTATGACTTTTCTAAATCTTTTGGCATACCTAGCCCTTCAAAATACATGAGGGCTAAATTGAATTGTGCTAAAGAGTAATTGTTTGCAGCTGCTTTTTCGTACCAGTTGCGTGCCGCTTCATAATCTCGCGTAACGCCCACGCCATTGGAATACATTACACCTAAATTAAACTGAGCCGCAGGCAGGTTTTTATTGGCTGCTTTTTCAAATAAGGTAACAGCCATTTGGTGATCAAGCTTTACGCCTTTACCTTCGTCGTATAAAACAGCTAACGCAAACATTGAATCCGGGTGGTTCTTTTTAACGCCTTGTTGATAAAGCGCAGCTGCTTTGCGGTAATCGCGTGTTACACCGTATCCACCTTCGTATAATTTAGCTAGTTCGTATATTCCTGGTGCAAAACCTTTATCGGCAAGGTATTGAAATTCTTTTAGGGCGACTGCAAATTCACCTTCGTTAGCTGCTCTTATGCCATCTTCTAATGTTGCATGAGCGAAAGGGCTGGCAAGTAAAACGCCAGCAAGAACGAGTGCTTTCAAATTAAACTGTGACATATTAATGTCTCCAATTAGTAATAGTTACGATAGGTTTTAGGGCCAGTATATCTTGCCGCGATTAAATAGCGCCTAAATAGAACAAGTTTTAATCCCGAAAGGTAAACAGACTTTAGTTAAATGCTAAATTATTAAATTTTTGCACTATTTACGCATTTTAAACGTTTAATACTCAATGCATTTAAGTAGAGACTAAATCGGTTATTATAAATAGATGCAAAAAAGGGTGTCTACTGTTATGTTTTACGCCAGCTTTAGCGCAAACGCAAGGCGATACCTTATCAGATCGTGCGTATAAAATGTAAATAATAGCGCGGTGGACTTTTAAGGTAAGTAAACGAGTTTAAGAAGTGTAAGATACAGATTTTATAGAAAATTTAAAGAAATAAAAAAAGCCCGTTAGGGCTTTTTTGAGTCATATTAACCGTCACTAATATGAGCAATGTAGCAAGTAAATGTGATATTTGATGTTATTACTTGGGTCGAGTAAGTAATAACACGAAGCGGCACGCTCTTCTTTTAATGTGTCAGCATCCTTGCTGAATTTTCTTCCGTAGGCACTGAGGTCGTTACACTGTGTTTGTGCGAACGATTATCAGTTAGATCTAAATGCAAGTCAATACTTAAATGATAATTATTATCAAATGAGTTTTGAGCTTTGCCACAATCTAAATAATAGAGAAGGTTATGCTTAATAATTTCAAAGCAAAAAAACTAAAACAGATATGCCTTGCTGTAAGTATGTTGTTTTTATGTAGTTGTTCGGCATCTTTTACTTACAATAATTTGAGTTGGCTTTCATCGTTTTGGGTTGACGATTATGTTGATTTAAATAAAAAGCAAAATACACAGCTAAAAAACATAATTACAACAACACAAAATTGGCACCGAACTACCCAGTTACCCGCCTACAGACAAGACATACAAAATATAAAAGTATTGTTTAACCAAACATTGGAGGCTAAACAATTAAAAACACAGGTTGTGCTTGCAAAACAACATTGGCAGAACCTACTTGGGTACGCAAAACTGCCTTTAGCTGAGCTTGGAGCAACCTTATCAAGTGAGCAAAGAGGTGAGCTTTTAGACAATATCCAAATAAAAATTAACGACGAACGCGAAGAATTTAACGAACAAACCCCGCTTGAGCGAAAAAGTGAGCGTTTGGAAGAGCAATTTGAATACTACGAGCAGTGGATAGGCAAGCTTAATAAACAACAAAAAGCACTGATTAAATCAACTAATGAACAACATCAAGACTCAGGAGCGCTGTGGTTAGAGTACAAGCAAAACCGTTTGAATGCAGCCAAACAGGTATTCACAAATGCTGAAATTACAAAAAAAGAATTTATAAATCAGTTAAGTACGGTTATTGAAGAGCGCGAACTTTATATGAGCGACGCACTATTGAAAAGCAATGAAGCAAACTTAAATTTATATATAAATTTACTCTACGAATTAAACCTAACTCTAAACGATAAACAACGCCAAAGCGTTAATGATCAATTTGATGAGTTAATTGAGACCTTAAACGATATAATAGAAAACTAAATTGTGCGTGAATTATTAAGTTTTAAATTAGCTGTTTAGGCTGGTTTGTTTTTAAACGCAAAAAATGCTTTTTAAAGGGCAATATATGGTTACAGATTTGAAAAGTATCTTAAACACTTGGTATCTCAATAGGGACAACCAAGAATGGGTTTTAGCTACTTTGTACAAAATTGAAGGCTCTAGCTACAGAAAACTAGGGGCTATGATGCTTATTTCGAGCCTAGGCGAGCGCTTGGGGATGCTTTCGGGAGGCTGTTTAGAAGCTGACATACAGCGCCACGCTAAACAAGTAATGAGTACTTTAACCAGTAAAACCATTAGTTATGATGCCACCGATGAAGACGATTTAACATTTCAACTTGGCATTGGTTGTGGGGGCATAGTACATATTTTACTGCAGCCTATTCATAAGGCTAATGACTATTTACAGTTAGAGCTTGTATCTAAAGCACTTAATGAGAATAAACCAGGGCGATACCTTCAACAAGTAAGCCCCATTTTGCCAGCCGGCAGTGGTGTATTTACGCAAAATGATGAGTTACATGGTTTATCAATGAACCGCAAAGCGCAGTTGGTAGAATTACAAGGCGCTACGTGCTTGCAAACTTCTATTTATCCGCCGCCTCATTTATTAATAGTGGGTGGTGGCGCAGATGCAGTTCCGGTTTATACATTTGCCAAACAACTTGGTTGGAGTGTAACTGTATGGGATACACGCGCTGCCAATGCAAAAAGGCAATACTTTAAAAATGCAGATGCTATTTTGCGCTCCACACCGAGTGAGTTAAAAGAATATTGCATAACTAATAAAGTAGATGCTGCTATTTTAATGGCTCACAGCGTTGAACTTGACGCCAGTACGTTGGCTCAATTTAAAGATGTTCCATTTAAATACATAGGGTTATTGGGTCCTAAGCACAGACGTGAACAAGTTTTAGAGCACGCAAATACGCGTGTTTCACAAATAAAGTCTCCTGTTTTTGGGCCTGTCGGTTTAAATTTAGGCGGCGACTCGCCAGAGAGTATTGCACTATCGCTGATCAGCGAAATACATGCAGTGCTGTGTGAAAAAAATGCCCAATCGCTAAGCCATTGGGGGCAAGAGGCGTGCTAATTGCAAAAGTTGTTTTAGCCGCAGGTCAATCATCTCGCTTTAACGGCTGTAAATTAACGGCTGATATTGGGTTTGGCAAAACAATGATTGAGCATGCAGTAAATACACTTCAAGCACTTGATGACACGCCGGTGTATGTAGTTACCGGGGCATGGCATAAAGAAGTATCACAAGCACTGGCAGGTTATAAAAACATAGAGCTCATTGAGAACAAGCAATGGAGCCAAGGTTTAGGTAATTCAATCGCGATAGCTTCTCAAACAGTGTTTAAAAATAAGTCCTTTGATGGGATTTTATTTATGCTCGCGGATCAGGTTGAGCTAAAAGTAGCGCACTTAAGTGAGCTAGTTACTGGTTTTACACGTAATCCATCGCGCTGGTGCGCAAACTATGGCGAGCGTTTAGGTGTACCCGCTATATTCCCAGCGGTTGATTTATCTCAGCTTGCAAGCTTAACTTCAGATAGAGGTGCACAGCAATTACTGCGCTCCAGCAGTGAAGTAGTCAATACAATTAGTTTACGTAGTGCGAGTTTAGACATAGATACTCAAAAGCAGCTAAGTAATTTTATAGCTAAAAATGAGTGAAAAAATAGTAGTAGGGCAAAATAAGTTTTAGCTGCGCTAACGCTTTAGTGCAGTGGTTATGGTATTTAGCTGTTAATGTAGCTGATGCGGTAACTATATGTGTTATGGATTAGTAGTTACAACAATCTTAACTGTTATAACCTGCGTTTAGATTAAATAATTTAAACACGGGTTATAAAGCTTAATCAAGGGGCAAGCTATGGTGACGTTTACAATTAATGGCAAGGTGGTTGAATCACACGCAAGTGAAGATACACCATTGTTATGGGTTATTCGCGATGAAATTGGATTAAAAGGTACGAAGTTTGGTTGCGGTATTGCAATGTGTGGTGCGTGTACGGTGCATTTAGATGGGCAAGCAACTCGCTCATGTGTTTTACCAATTGGCGCAATTGCAGGAAAAAACATTACCACAATTGAAGGACTTAATAACGAACACCCACTTCAAAAAGCATGGGTTGAAGAGCAAGTACCACAGTGCGGTTACTGTCAGTCGGGGCAAATAATGCAAGCTGCTACATTACTAGCAGCTAACCCAAGTCCTTCAGATGAAGAAATAGTAAGCCATATGAATGGTAACTATTGTCGCTGTATGGCTTATAAACGTATTAAAACTGCTATTCAACGCGCTGCAGATGAGTCACAAAGTGTAGTAAATATATTTGATCCAAATGCACAAGACGCTTAACTGGAGCCGATAATGAAAAAATTATTTCAAAAAAATAGCGAAACCGTTAATTTAAATCGTCGCTCGTTTATGATTGGCACTGCTAGCGCAGGTTTAGTCATGGCGTTTGCCCCTGCGTTATTTTCGGGTTCGGTCAGTGCAAAAGAATCAATTGCGCAACAGGCTTTCTCACCCACCATTTGGTGGACTATGAGCACCGACGGCGCCGTAGAAGTAAGTATTGCAAAAGCTGAAATGGGTCAACATATTGGTACTGCTCTTGCGCGCATTGTGGCTGATGAGCTTGAATGTGATTGGGATAAAGTAACAATTACCTACGTAGATACCCATGAAAAATGGGGCTTTATGGTAACGGGTGGTTCGTGGTCTGTATTTCAAAGCTTCAAGCCATTATCTCAAGCCGGCGCTGCGGGTCGAATTGCATTAATAGAAGCCGGAGCTAAAATGCTCGGCGTGCCTGCAGACAAATGTCGTGCTGAAAAGGGCTATATTATTGCAGGCGAAAAATCGGTTAGTTACGCTGACATAGTTAAAAAAGGCGAGTTTAATCGTACATTTACCAGTGATGAAGTTGCAAACCTTCCACTAAAACCTGCTAATAAACGTCATTTAACTGGGCTTAAACAAGACTTTAAAGCGCTTGATATACCAGCCAAAACAAATGGTACCGCAGTATATGGGATAGATGTAGAAGTTGAAGGCATGCTGTACGCGCGACCAGTAATACCGCCAACCCGTTATGGCAGCACAGTAACAAACGTTGACGATAGTGCAGCAAAAGCTATTAAAGGTTACAAAGGCTATGAAATTTTAAATGACCCTAGTAACACAGTGCAAGGCTGGGTTGTTGTATTAGCTGATAGTTACCCAAGTGCCATTAAAGCAGTAGATGCTTTAAAGGTGAGTTACAAAAAGGGTGAGTCAGCAAATATATCTGAAGCTGATATTCAAAAAGAAGGTAAGCGATTATGCGAGCAACGCGACTCGGGTACTTTATTTGTTGATCAAGGCGATATAAAGAAAACTCAAGCAGACGCCAGTGAGTCGTTAGAATCAATGTATACCACAGCGACAGCAAGTCATTATCAGCTAGAGCCATTAAATGCGGTTGCAGAATTTAAAGACGGAAATTGGATTATTCATACTGGTAACCAATGGCAGTCACTTACGTTACCTGCGCTTGCTAAAGCACTTGAAATAGAACAAAACAAAGTAATTATTCGTCCTTATTATTTAGGTGGTGGTTTTGGTCGTCGATTATTTGGTGATTGGACTGTACCTGCAGCTCTAACTGCAAAAGCAGTAGGTAAACCAGTAAAGCTGGTATTTACACGAGCAGACGATAGTTTATTCGATCAGTCTCGTTCTGCATCTGCTGCAAAAATGACGGCGTCGTTTGATAAAAACGGTACTTTTACTGGTTTAGAGCATGCATTTGCTGCAGGTTGGCCTACTAAAGCTATGGCACCAGGGTTTTTATCACCGGGTGTTGATGGCAAAGGTAAATTTGATGCATTTTCGGCATCGGGCGCTGATCATTGGTATAGCATGAGCAGTCATCGTGCACGCGCTATTAATAACGAAGTTGCACAAAGCACCTTTACTCCAGGTTGGTTACGTTCAGTAGGGCCAGGTTGGATTGCATGGAGTCTTGAGTCGTTTATTGATGAAATTGCCCATAAGCAAGGCAAAGATCCAGTTCAATTTAGAATTGAAATGTTAGACGGTAAAGGCAAGCAAGCGGGTAAAGCACCTGAGAGCGTTGGTGGAGCACTGCGCTTACGTAATGTGCTTAAAACGGTGTCTGACAAAGTAGCTTCTGTTAAATTAGCTAAAGATGAGGGCATTGGTTTTTCTGTAAGCTCAGGGCAAGAACGTACTATGCCAGCATGGCTTGCAACCGCAGCGCATGTTCATGTTAACCGTGATAGTGGTAAAATAACGCTCAAAAAGCTCTATGTTGTTGTAGATGCGGGCTTAATAGTTCACCCAGATGGCGCACTGGCGCAAATTGAAGGGTCGTTACTATGGGGCAGCAGCCTTGCATTGCATGAATCAAATACGTATAAAGATGGGCAAGTATCAGCGACTAACTTTAATACTTATTTACCACTAAGAATGCAAGATGTGCCAGATATTGACATTGAATTTTTACAAAGTGATGAGTTTCCAGTTGGTTTAGGCGAACCTGGCGTTATAGGGGTTGCTCCTGCTATTGGTAATGCTGTGTTTAATGCAGTAGGCGTGCGTTTACGTGACCTACCAATGAAGCCAAGCGAACTTAAAAAAGGCTTAGAAGCGTAAAACAAAAATAACTTAAGGGGTATGCTTTATGCTGCCCCTTTAAGTTATTAAATATATTTATGTAATTATTATTTATGTATCAATAAGTAGCGTTGTTTTTACCAATTTGCTTAATTAAATGATTAAGTATTATTGCAAATTGGTATTAGGTTGTTATTACTTGTTGATATTAGTTAAGGTTTATTTATGCTAATCGACCCAACAGGGCGAGAGTTTAGTTACTTACGTTTGTCTATTACTGATGTATGTAATTTTAAGTGTGTTTATTGTTTACCAGATGGTTATCAGGGCGGTCATGACCGTGGCTTTCTCACAATTGATGAAATTAGCAACACGCTTAAAGCGTTTGCACACCATGGTATTGAAAAAGTAAGGATCACTGGCGGAGAGCCAACCCTTAGAAAAGATTTTATAGATGTTGTTCGAGCGGCAAAAGATGTCGCGGGCATAAAAAAAATTGCAATGACTACCAATGGTTTTTCTCTTCATAAGAATATTCATGACTGGGTAGATGCAGGCTTAAACGCCATTAATGTAAGCATTGATAGTTTAGATTCGCGCATGTTTAACACCATTACTGGGCATGACAAATTTACCTCAGTAATGAAAGGCATTGATACTGCGCTTGAAACGGGTATTGATTCGGTAAAAATAAACAGCGTGCTGATGAAGCAATACAACGCAAAAGAGTTTGATACATTTTTAAATTGGGTTAAACACCGTCCCGTTACCATCCGCTTTATAGAATTGATGCAAACAAACGACAACAAAGCCTTTTTTGATGCTAACCATGTTTCTGGGCAAGTTTTAAAAACTCAGTTATTACAAACGGGTTGGCAGCAAGTTGCGCGTAGTGCATCAGCAGGTCCTGCCCAAGAGTTTGCTCATCCTGATTATCAAGGCAGAATTGGTTTGATCATGCCTTACAGCAACGACTTTTGTAGTACCTGTAACCGATTAAGGGTTACAGCAAAAGGGAATCTGCACTTGTGTTTGTTTTCTGAAGAGGGTATTTCGCTAAGAGAATATATGAACGACAGTTCAAACAGCGAATTAATGGCATTGTTATCTCGTTATATTAAAACCAAAAAGCCAACTCACCTTTTACACCAAGGTAATACAGGTATTACTACTAATTTATCCATGTTAGGTGGCTAGTTGTTAAAGCCACTTAGTGATATTAAAGCATCAAACGTGTTTCTGAAATACACTACATTATCCCTAAAATGTAAATAACTGGTTGTATCTACATGGTTTTATATCAACAAAGCTTGTTAAATTGTATTTTCACGTTAAACTTACTTTTTATTTTTATTAAGTGATTAGAATGGATATCGCGGCTCTTAATAGCACTAAATCATTAAGAAAGGACGTCCTGAGAGGGATGTGTCTTTGTTTTGGTTTTTTATCGGTAGGATTTGCGGGATTTAATTTAACCGTAAATAACTTTCCATTGCTTGGCTACATCGAAATCTGTTTTTCTATTTATTGTATATTTACTTATATTTCACTTATACGCCGTCCACTACAGTTTTGGCAATCCTTAATAATGTGTGTACTTATAACGCTAATTGTTATTTTAGGTACATCCTTAGCATCGCCTCGTAATGGTGTATTTGTATGGTCGTTTGCACTACCTATTTTGTACTACCTTTTATTAGGTAAACAATATGGTGTAATTTTCTCTGCAAATTTATTAGTTATCCAAGTGTTTATTTTAGGGAGTAAGTCTACACTTGCCCCCTTTGAAACTTTTAACTTATCCCTTAATCTACTCTGTGCTTATTTAAGTATTTGGGCGATTTCTCATGTTTTTGAAGGGAGCCGCTCACATTTTTCAAAGCGGCTTAAAAATTTAGCGTTACTTGATCCGTTAACGGGTGCAGGTAATCGCCTTTCAATGAACCACTATTTTGAAGTTGAACTACAAGATAAGTCACAGTTATATTTGTTTTTACTCGATTTAGACTTTTTTAAGCAGATAAATGATGAGCATGGCCATGGTGTCGGTGACCAAGTACTTATCGAAGTGGCCACTTTACTAAGAGTTGTGCTTGGTAGAGGGTATGTATTTAGAGTAGGCGGTGAAGAGTTTGCTTTATTTAGCTCTTTTGCAAATGAAGAGGCTGCACTTAATACCGCTGAACAAATAAGAGCACGCTTTGAAAATACCACATTTGACATTGACGGCCTTGCAATTAATGTTACAACCAGTATTGGTGTTGCAAAATTTAAAAGTACTAATTCATTGGAAAGCTTTGTAAACCAAGCAGATAAACAGTTATACAAAGCAAAACAATTTGGTCGCAATAAAGTGTATTGTAAGTTTAAAAAAGAACATGACTACGAAACGGTAGTTGCTTAAGCAGGGTTACTTAATACATTTGCTCAAAGTTGGGGATCCCATTTTCCCAAATCGGTTTATCTTTTCCTAAATGCTCGCGCACAGCATCAAAAAACAACCGGGTCCTCACTGGTAAATCTCGGTGCGGATATACGGCATACATCGCACTAAACTCCATCAGTTTTACATCGGTCAATAAAGGCACTAGCTTACCTTGTATTATTTCATCACCAATAATAAATGCAGGGGCGACAAAGTAAGTTGTTCCCGATAATGTTTTCATTAACAATGACTCGGCATCATTAGCACGAAACACACTTTTTATTTTTTGCTCGCAGCGTTCACCCTTACTATCGTAGTAATCTATGGTTTCTACTCGAATAGAATTACTGGCATAGCTTGCTGCTGGTAATTGCGCTAACTCTTCGATTGTTTTTGGCATACCGTAAGTTTCAATAAACTGCGGTGCAGCTAAAATTAATAATCGGTTACGCGCTATTTTACGTGCAATAAGTGACGAATCTTTAGGCTCACCTACACGAAAAGCCAAATCAAATCCTTCAGAGACTATATCTACTAATCTATCGTCTAAACGCAGCTCAACTTCTACTTGAGGAAAGCGTTTTTGAAAATCATTAAGTACAGGTTGTAAATAACGACGACCAATAAGTGTTGATGAAGTGATTTTTAATACGCCACGCGGTTCTAAATGGTAGTTTTCAGCCATGCGTACGGTTTCGCCAAGCAGCTCTCTAAGCTCAGCGGCTTTTTTGATCATTTCGGCACCCGCCGCTGTGAGCGAAAATGAACGCGTGGTTCGGTTAAGTAACCTAACGCCTAACTCATCCTCTAAACGGCTAATTTGTTTAGATATAACAGAGCGATCTATGTTGCGGATTTCTGCAGCTTTTGCAAAAGAGCCTTGCTCAACCAC
Organism: Pseudoalteromonas sp. BSi20429; assembly: GCF_000238895.1. Lineage (NCBI taxonomy): Bacteria > Pseudomonadati > Pseudomonadota > Gammaproteobacteria > Alteromonadales > Pseudoalteromonadaceae > Pseudoalteromonas > Pseudoalteromonas sp. BSi20429. Next base: position 10,321 of record NZ_BADV01000030.1, read on the forward strand.
TTCAAGTAACATTAAAAGTCGACTTGTTGTATCCATTATTACACCTTAACTAATCTATTGATGCCATTTTGGCATTAATGAATTTAAAAATCTATGGTTTTTACACACGGGTTTAATCCGTATTATGCGAGGCTAATCAACAATGGAGCGTCTTCATGAACAAACATCTAATTGCTGCTGCACTTACTGCGGCATCTTTAACACTTGCGGGTTGTGCTGATGAGAGCACAGCTCAATCAGCACCTGCACAGCAACTTCAACCAATTGATGTAGCACAGGTGCTTGTTAAGCCGGTACAAAGCTGGCACACATATACAACTCGTTTAGAGTCTCCACAAGAAGTTGCCTTAATGCCGCGTGTATCAGGAATCATCGATAGCATTGAATTTAAAGAAGGTGACGTGGTTAAAGAAGGCGATGTTTTATTTCAATTAGATGCTCGTCCATTTGCTGCTGTGGTTGCTAGCTTAAAAGCGCAAATCAACAGTGCAGAAGCTGCCTTAGAGCAAGCTAAAAGTGAAGACAAACGTGCGGTACGCTTATTAGACCGCAAGGCAATCTCAACTGAGCAAGCACAAGCGCGTACTTCAACACTGCGCCAACGCGAAGCACAGCTTTCTGCACTTCAAGCACAACTTACTTCAGCAGAGCTTGATTTAGAGTTTACGTCAGTAGTATCACCAATTGATGGCATTATTTCTCGCGCAAATATTACTAAAGGTAATAACATACTTGCGGGTCAAAGCGTATTAACATCGATTGTCTCAAACCAAGCTATGTACGCTTACTTTGATGTTGATGAGCGCACATGGAATAGCTCTTTTAATGATGTTACTGCTGCGAGCCATCAAACTGTTGTAATGCAAAAAGTCGGTCAAAGCGATTTTGCATACAAAGGCTACATTAACTTTATCGACAACCAAATTAATTCATCAACGGGCACATTACGTGTACGTGCGGTATTTAATGAAGACAGCAACCAATTACGCGCAGGCTCGTTTGCACGTATCAAGCTTGCAGCCAATTCTATTAGCGACGCTATTATTATCCCAGAACGTGCAATTGGTACCGACTTAAAAAATCGTTTTGTATTAACGGTTGGCGAAAACAACGTACTTGAATACAAACTTATCACTACTGGTGAGCGTTACGGTGCATTACGTGCGGTTACATCGGGCCTTAACGAAGGTGATGTTATTGCTATAAATGGCCCAGCTCGCGTAGGCCCTGGTATGCCAATCTCTCCGCAAACAGTAACAATTGATACAAGTGGTGTGGCATTTACATTGTTAAATGACAACGCACAACTTGTGGCTAAGCAATAAGGTTTATTGATGAAATTTTCGCATTTCTTTATACAGCGTCCAATATTTGCGGCCATGCTGTCATTGGTTATTTTAATTGCTGGTGGTATATCACTATTCCAATTACCAGTAAGTGAATACCCAGAAGTAGTTCCTCCAACTGTAGTTGTTACCGCCAACTACCCGGGTGCTAACCCTACCGTTATTGCGCAAACAGTGGCAACACCGCTGGAGCAAGAAATTAACGGCACTGAAAACATGCTATATATGTTTTCGCAAGGTACCAGTGATGGCCGCATGACACTAACGGTAACCTTTGCGTTAGGTACCGATTTAGACCGTGCTCAAGTACAAGTACAAAACCGTGTAAACAGTGCACTTCCGCGTTTGCCTGAAGAAGTACAACGTTTAGGTGTTGTGGCTGAAAAGTCATCACCAGATTTAACCATGGTAGTGCATTTATACTCACCTGAAAAAACGCACGATACAGCTTACTTATCTAACTATGCTGATTTAAACATTAAAGATGAAATTGCGCGCTTACCAGGCGTAGGTGATATTCGCATGTTTGGTGCTGGTAAATACTCAATGCGAGTATGGCTAAACCCAGATGCACTTGCTGCACGCGAATTAACAGCAACAGATGTAGTAACAGCACTTCGCTCGCAAAACCAGCAAGTTGCTGCAGGTAGCTTAGGTGCGCAACCAATTTCAAACGACAGTCAATTTCAAATATTGTTAAACGTTAAAGGTCGTTTAAACAGTATTGAAGAATTTGAACAAGTTATTATTAAAGTAGGCGACGAAGGTCAGTTAACGCGTTTATCTGATATAGCCCGTGTTGATTTAGGCCAAGACACTTACGCACTGCGTGCTGAGCTTGATAACCAACCAGCACTTGCAATGCCAATATTTCAACGCCCAGGTTCAAACGCTATTGAGCTTTCTGATCAAGTACGTGAAACAATGGCGCGCTTATCTAAAGATTTTCCTACCGGTGTTGAATACGACATTGTGTACGATCCTACGGTATTTGTTCGCGGCTCAATTGACGCGGTAATTGCAACGTTGCTTGAAGCAATTGTACTGGTAGTTATTGTTGTTATTGTATTTTTACAAACGTGGCGTGCATCAATTATTCCGCTAATTGCTGTGCCTATTTCACTCATTGGTACGTTTGCCGTAATGCAGTGGTTAGGTGTCTCAATTAATACCTTGTCGTTGTTTGGCTTAGTATTGGCCATAGGTATTGTTGTAGATGATGCGATTGTAGTTGTTGAAAACGTAGAGCGTAATATTGAAAAAGGCTTATCGCCACTTGAAGCAACCCGCGTTGCAATGAGTGAAGTAACAGGGCCTATTATTGCCATTGCGCTAGTACTAAGTGCTGTATTTATTCCTACTGCGTTTATTACCGGTTTATCAGGTCAGTTTTATAAGCAATTTGCGCTTACAATTACAATTTCGACGATTATCTCAGCGTTTAACTCATTAACGTTATCGCCTGCGCTTGCTGCATTGTTATTAAAATCGCATGATGCAAAACCAGATGCATTTACGCGTTTACTTAATAAATTGTTTGGTCGTTGGTTGTTTAAACCATTTAACCGCGTATTTAATCGTGGTGCTAAAGGTTACGAAAAGCTGGTACAAAAACTAATTCGTATGACCGTTGTTGTAATGGTGGCTTACATTGCACTTGTTGGCGGCACAATTAAGTTATTTGATACCGTACCAGGTGGCTTTATTCCACAGCAAGATAAACAGTATTTAGTGGCTATTGCGCAGTTACCTGACGCATCAAGCCTTGATCGTACTGAAGACGTACTTGCTCAAATGCAGCAAATTGCATTAGAAGTACCAGGCGTTGCACATACTGTTGCTTTTCCTGGCTTATCAGTGAACGGTTTTACGAATAGCCCTAACAGCGGCATCGTATTTACACCACTTGAGAGCTTTGATAAACGTACCGACCCAAGCCAATCAGCGATGGCGATAGCGGCGCAGTTGAATAAACGTTTTGCCGCCATTGATGAGGCATTTGTAGCGGTATTTCCACCGCCGCCAATTCAAGGTTTAGGGACTACCGGTGGTTTTAAACTGCAAATAGAGGACAGAGCTAATAAAGGATTTGAAGCACTATTTAATAGTCTGCAAGCCGTAATTACTAAAGCGCAACAAGACCCAGCATTAATGGGCCTGTACTCAAGTTTCCGTATCCAAGTTCCACAAATGGATATTGATATTGACCGTGAGCAAGCGCTTATTCAAGGTATTCCACTTGATGAAGTATTTAATGCACTGCAAATTTACTTAGGTTCTGTGTACGTAAATGACTTTAATATGTTTGGCCGTACGTACCAAGTAAATGCACAGGCCGATGCTGACTATCGCTTAGACCCTGATCAAATACTTAATTTAAAAGTACGTAACCGCTCAGGTAATATGGTGCCACTAGGCTCTGTATTAACAGTAACTCCAACAATTGGTCCTGACCGTGTTATGCATTACAACGGTTACCCAAGTGCAGAACTAAATGGCAGCCCAGCGCCAGGTTATAGTTCTGATCAAGCACAAGTTGCTATTGAAAAAGTACTCGCAGACACACTACCAACAGGTATTGAATATGAGTGGACTGAAGTAACGTACCAACAAGTACTTGCCGGTAACACCATGGTTTATGTATTCCCGTTAGTTGTATTACTTGTATTTATGGTACTTGCAGCGCAGTACGAGAGCTTACGTTTACCACTGGCAATTATATTAATTGTACCAATGACTATTTTCTCAGCCTTGTTAGGTGTGTGGTTTGTCGGCTCTGACAACAACATATTCACCCAAATAGCGCTCATAGTTCTGGTTGCGTTGGCTTCTAAAAATGCGATATTGATGGTTGAGTTTGCAAAAGATAGACACGACTCAGGCTTATCGCACTTAGAGGCAATACTTGAGGCATGTCGTATGCGTTTGCGCCCAATATTAATGACCTCAATTGCATTTACTGCAGGTGTTGTACCGTTAGTACTTGCCACCGGTGCGGGCGCCGAAATGCGACACGCAATGGGTAACGCAGTATTCTCAGGGATGATAGGTGTAACCGTGTTTGGTCTATTATTCACGCCGGTATTTTATATGCTAGTGACTAACAAAAAAGAGAAAGCGCAGGAGAATACTCATGACTAAATTAATGCAAAAAAGACTTAAAACAAGTCTAACTGTCAGTGCAGTATTAGTTGCTGCGTTTTTAGCAGGGTGCGCGAGTAAAATAGACACCATGAGCGAGCAAAAAGCCGTTAACGAATTTGTCGCTAAAGCTAATATTGCAAGTAACGTTAGCGTTGCTGATGAAACAAACTGGTGGAAAAAGCTTAATTCTGATCAACTAAATGAGCTTGTTACTGGCGCGCTTGCAAATAACTATAATTTGCAAACAAGCCAGCTAACACTTAAAAGCGCATTAGCGCGATTAGGAGAGCAAAAAGCCCAGTACCTTCCGCAAGGTGGCGTAAATGTTGGCGCAGCTCGAAGCGATGCACCAAGCGTGTTTGACCGCCAATCAAGTGCAAACGTTGCACTTGATTGGCAGCTAGATTTATTTGGTCGCATAACGGCGTTGGTTGATGCTGCAAATGCATCGGCCATGAGCCAAGCAGAGCAAGTACGTTTACTGCAAATTGAAGTAGTATCGTCAGTTGTTAAAGGCTTTGTGAGCTATCAGGGTAATGTTGAAAAACAACACATTGTAGCGCTTCAAATAGAAGCCCTTGAGCAAAGTATTGACGTTTTGCAAGCACGAGTTGATGAAGGTGTCGCTAACGAGCTTGATTTAAACCGTACTATGGCGCAGCTTAGGCAGCAACAAGCATTAATGCCTGCTATTGAGTATGCAAAATACAGCGATTTATCTGCTCTTGCAGTACTAAGCGGTAAGTTAGCGCAAAATATTGCTATTGAAAACGAGCAAGGTGTGCTTGAACGTGACTTTAGCGTAGCACTAAAAAACGCTAATAATGCCATTGCCTTACGTCCAGATATTAGCCGTGCACTGTTTGACTTTAGCCAAGCAAATAGTTTAAGCGTTGCAGCGAGTAAAGCGTTATTACCCGATATTAGCTTATCTGCATTTGCAGGGGTTGTGAGTATAGATAGCACAGGCTTAAAAAATACCGACCAACAGTGGCAAGTAGCGCCGCAATTGCAATGGTCGTTATTAAGCTACCCAGCATTATTAGCACAGCGCGACGCGCAGCAGTTTTTAAGTGAAGCCGCTTACAGCGATTATCAACAAGTAGTATTAACTGCACTAAGTGAAAGTGAACTTTCACTGCAATTGTTGGTCAATCAAGCACAGCAAAAACGCTTTGCCGATGAGCGCTATGACTTTGCTAATAAAGCATTTTTACAAGCACAAGCAATGTACGAAGAAGGTCAAATTCCTTACCTTGAGTTGTTAGATGCGCGCCAGGATGTTTTAATAGCACAAGAAAATGCTGTTGAAACAACAATTTCTTCACTGCTTGCCAAAATAAATGCTTACCAGTCATTTAATGGCCAATGGAGTTATGCGTTAAACGACACTAATAAGTAGAGTTATATTGATGCCAAATACTGAAAATTTACATGAATACATTATCCCGCAAACAATGCGCGCTATTGTACTGCCAGAACCAAATGAAGCAATTGACTTAGCGGATGCTGAGCTGCCTGTTCCTATTTGTGCAGATAACGAGCTGCTTGTAAAAGTAGAGTACGTTGGTTTAAATCCAGTTGATGGTCAATTTGCTAAAACAGGCTTTTGTAAATGGCAGTATCCACACATTTTAGGCTTAGATGCCGTAGGTGTTGTGGTTAAAGCTAATAAAGGTGTGTTTCCAAATGTTGGCCAGCGCGTTATGTGGCATGCCAACATTGGTGAGCAAGGTGCTTTGAGCGAATACACCAAGGTACCTAACTTTGCAGTGTCGGTTGTGCCAAGCGGTTTAAATCCGGCCATTGCAGCAACGCTTCCATGCGCCGGTATGGCAGCACTTATTAGCTTAGATAAAATAGGCATTAGTGAAGGCGATACTATTTTTATTGAAGGCGGAGCCGGAGCGGTAGGGCAGTTTGCTATTCAATATGCAAAACAGCGTGGTGCAGATGTATTTACCACGGCATCAAAGCGTAACCATAAGTTGGTTAAGCAGCTAGGCGCTGATGTGGTTTTTGACTATAGCGATAAAAAGCTATGCGAAAAAATCCGCAGAGAACTTGGCCCACAAGGCTTTGATGCGGTTATTGATACGATTGGTGGTGAGTGTACTCAGCGTAATATTGAGTTAATGCGTTTTTGCGGACGTATTGCCTGCTTAAATCCGCTACCTTGTTTTGATCAAGACTTAATGTATCACCGAGCGCCCAATATTAGCGTTGTATCGATTGGTGGTGCATGGCTTGCTAATAGTTTATGTGCACAACAACGTTTGAGTTTTATGGGCAACTTGTTACTTGAAGGCGCTGTTAGTGGCGACATTAAACACCCAGAAATAACGCCCGTAGATTTTAGTGCTGACTCGGTATCGCAAGCGCTTAATAAACAACTTGCGGGTGGTTTTACCGGCAAGCAAGTTGTTAAAGTTACTAAGTGAAGCACTTATACAATTTGATTTAAATTTAGGTAGTTTTAGCTAGATTAACTGATAATGTAGCCTCTACAAATTGAATAAAAACGTAGCCTATTTGTGCTGCGTTTTTTTATGCCCATAAAAAAATAGATACAGCGCTAGCGCTTTTGCTGTTTTATTCATCATTTTAGCTAAAATACTTTTTTTCAGCGTACAACTGTAAGCCTTTGTGTTTCAACAGTTTACGTTCAGGTAAAGAAAATAAGTTGAAAAAACTGTTAATTAATTGAATAGAGTAATTGATCTAAACGATTTTTTATGACGTAATGTAGTTATTATTTAGCTGGTCGGATGAGTTCAATCATGAGTTTACGTACAAAACTAAAAAAAGTATTACCAAGTATTTCTATAACAGAACAAGAAGCGCTAGACGCGGGTGATGTATGGCTTGAAGGTTCTATCTACCAAGGTAAGCCTGATTTCAGCGCATTGCGCGACGTACCTGCAGCTACATTAAGCGCAGACGAGCAAGCATTCTTAGACGGCCCAGTAAAAGAGTTATTGGGCATGATTGACGATTCAGTGATTCAAAACGGCATTCATCTACCAAATGACATCTTAGAATTCTTGAAAAAAGAGCGTTTTTTCTCGCTTATCATTCCTAAGTCGTTTGGTGGTTTAGAGTTTAGCCCTTATGCAAATTCTACTATTGTTGGCACAATTGCGACTAAAAGCTCAGCAGTTGCGGTAACCGTAATGGTTCCTAACTCGTTAGGCCCAGGTGAGTTATTACTTCACTTTGGTACGCAAGAACAACAAGCACATTACTTACCACGCCTAGCAAATGGTACAGACATTCCATGTTTTGCATTAACAAGCCCAGAAGCGGGTTCTGATGCTGGTGGCATTCCAGACATTGGTACAGTAACTAAAGGCATGTACAACGGCGAAGAAGTACTTGGCCTTGAGATCACATGGGACAAACGCTACATAACGCTTGCACCTATTGCTACTGTACTTGGTTTAGCCTTTAAAGTAATGGACCCTGATGGTTTATTAGGTGGCAAAGAAAGCTTAGGTATTACTTGTGCACTTATTCCAAAAGAGCACCCAGGTGTAGAGCTTGGTAATCGTCACGACCCAATGGGTATTCGTTTTTACAACGGTACTACACGTGGTAACAAAGTATTTGTACCAATGGACTTTGTTATTGGCGGGCAAAAAAATATCGGCCGTGGTTGGCAAATGCTGGTTAGCTGTTTAGGTGCTGGCCGTGGTATTTCATTACCTGCGCTAGGTGTTAGTACAGCACAAGTTGCATTTAAATCAGCATCTGAATACGCAGCAGTGCGTGAACAGTTCGGTTTAGCCATTGGCCAGTTTGAAGGTATTCAAGAAAAACTAGCTGACATTGCAGGTAAAACATACCTACAAGAAGCAATGCGCGTACTTACAACTGAAGGCTTAGGCATGGGCTTAAAACCATCAGTAGTAACTGCAATCGCTAAATACCACATGACAGAGCTTGGTCGCGACGTGCTTGATTCAGCAATGGATATTCAAGCGGGTAAAGCGATTCAAAACGGTCCACAAAATACCTTAGCAAGTGGTTATGTTGCTCAGCCGATTGCCATTACCGTAGAAGGCGCGAACATTCTTACTCGTAACCTGATGATCTTTGGTCAAGGTGTTATGCGTTGTCATCCATATTTACAATCTATGGTTGAATCTATCCATAGTGAAGATAAAGGCGCAGATAAAGAATTTAACGGCATTTTACGCAAAACAATTGGTTACAGCACAGCAAACAGCTTACGTGCTTTCCGCTTAGGTGTTTTACCATTTACAGCAAGTGCAAACTCTGATTTACCAGAAGTACGCGACTACGAAAAAGCTGTTCATAAATTATCAGCTAAATTAGCGGTATATGCAGACTTTTCGTTATTGGTACTTGGCGGTAAGTTAAAACAAGCAGAAATGCTATCGGCACGTTTAGGCGATGTAATGAGCTTCTTATATGCAGCTATGGCATCAATTAAATACTACGAGCAAAAAGTATCAAGTAGTGACCGTGAGCAAGCAGCGCCGTATTTCCATTACGCGACTCGTTTTGCACTACAAAGTGCTGAAGAAGCATTGCATAAGTTTTTAGATAACTTCCCTGCAAGTGGTACTCGTAAGTTTATTCGTTTCATTACAATGAACTACTCAACTAAAATGCCAAAAATTAGCGATGACTTAATCCGCGAACTAGCTAAGCAAGCTCAGCTTGATACTGCATTTAAAGCGCAAATCACGCATTTAGTTAAACCAGTAGTGGGCGATGGCCATCATATTAATGAGCAAGCTTACAAAGCTAAAATGGCATCACTTGGCGAGCTGGCTAAAGTTAAAAAAGCATTACGTGCTAAAGTAATTAAACCAGGTATACGCTTTAACATTACGCTTGATAACGCACTAGCGGCAAACGTAATCACACAAGCTGAACACGTTCAGTTAATTGATTACAACATCAAACGTGAAAAAGCGATTCGTGTAGATGAGTTCGATTTTGATATGAACCTACTAGACGATAACGCACAGCCGATTAACCCGCTTAAAAGCGTAGTTAATCAGTAAGTTAAAGTAATTAAATTCAATAATGCAAAGCGCCCGCAGTATCGGCGCTTTTATTTTTGAAAGTCATTAGTGTGGAGCCCCGCTTGTGTAAAAACAAGCGGGGCTTTTTTATGTTTTTAAAATGGAAATAGATGACGGTATTGGTTTGAAAGTGAATATGTATCTGTAGAGGATTAAAGAGGGACGTTTATAATCTTGAAAAAGGGCTAACAACCCCGTTAGCACCTTGCTGCAATACATGGGTATATATTTGCGTAGTACGCACATCACTGTGACCTAGCTGTGTTTGTACTGTACGAATATCAGCGCCGCTTTGCAGTAAGTGCGTAGCAAATGAATGGCGCAAAGTATGTGGCGTAACGTGTTTATTAATATTTGCATCAAAAGCGGCTTTTTTAACAGCGCGTTGTAATTGCTTTTCATCAATATGATGGCGCCTTAATTGCTTACTCTCAGGATCAAGACTTAATTTATGTGATGAAAATAAATATTGCCAGCCCAGCTGTCTATTGTGGTTTGGATATTTTTTACGTAATAAATGAGGCATGTAAGCGCCGCTATACAAGGGGTTTTTCAAATCTAATTGCAGGTAACTATCAACTAATTGTATTTGAGAACGTAATTGCGGTGTGAGCTCTACTGCAAGCGTTACAACACGATTTTTGCCTCCTTTGCCATCCCAAATTCGAATGCAGTTATAGTCAAAGTCAATATCGTGTATCCGTAAACGCAGTACCTCCATTAAGCGCATACCGCTACCATAAAGTAATCCACAGGGTAAATAATGCTTTGCAGAGCACACTTTAAAAAAATTATTTATTTCTTGCTGCGTTAAAACTACCGGTAGTTTAGTTGCTCGTTTGCTCTTAATAAAACCTAATGATAATGAGAGTGGCTTTTTAATCACTTCTTTAAATAAAAAGCTCAACGCATTTAAGGCTTGCGCTTGAGTGTTAGGAGCAACATTTTGTTGGTTGACAAGGTGGTTTAAAAAAAGTTCGACCTCATTGTCTCCCATCGTTGTTGGGTGCCTCATAGAGTTAAAGCGAATAAACGAAGCTATCCAGTATAAATACGCTTTAACGGTACTTTTAGCATAACGCTTTAGATACATTTGTTCGGCTATCATAGTTAAAAAAGGTGATTTCATGATATGAATCTCTAGCTAAAGTTAACTGTATATATAGACAGTGCTTGTTGTTTTGTCCAATATTACTGATCTCCACCATTTCGGTACATTTTCGCACTGATTAAAAATAATTTTCAGTTAACTAATTGTTTACAGGTGTTTATTTGATGGTTAAGATAAATGCATTGTAATATATGGACATTTGTCGGTTTATAAAACGACAAATGTCGTAGACAAAATTGTTAGCAAGCAGGGAATATGCGTCAAACTTTCGTAGTCTTAATTATTGTTTTTCTATCTTCGTGCTCTTCCTATAAAGAAGTGCCAAGTTTTGATGCTTATGCAATGGAAATAGCACCAGGAAAGTATGAAATTAAAACTAGCTATACATCTTCATATCGTGGAAATTTGCATGCTCCTTTCGATCTGCGTAAACATGTTAATAGCCATGATACTTATTTTTCCGTTCCAAAAATTGAAGGTATAGTTTTTTTTAGTGAAATTGATATGTTCGAAAAAACTGAGATACTGGGAATTCTTTATCAGTCAGACCTCAAAGGAAAAATTGAGTTTAAAGGGAATAAAATGGTATTAATGCTTAAATTACCTAGATATGAAGGCTCTAGCTCTATTCCAACTAGGTGGGAACCGTACCGATTTAATGGTGAGTATTCATTACAAAAGCTTGCTAACAAGTCACTAAAGCAGGACAAATAACAGTTGGCTACTTGCTCCTTCGTCGCTTATTTTAGCCAACCATTATTTGCCTCTTAGTGAGGCGTTAGGCCTCAAGAAAATTATGCTGACTCCTGCTCAAAAATTAGAAACAATTAAAGCTTTCGGTTTGATTGCAATGACAGCCGGTGGTAGTGAACTTAAAATCAATTGGGCTATGAGTTTACTTGAACAAGGGGTAGAAACCGAAAACCTTTGTGTTTTGGCTTCTTTGTTAAATCCACTAAATGAATTTGAAGTTGATGAATATTTTGGTCTTGTAATATCGGAGTTGGATCTAAGCGTTCCTAACTCTGAAGAAGCTGTTGAAGGTTACGCTAAAATATTAGCGCATGAAGTTATTAGGGGTATTATTACTCCAGAAATCGGAGCTTCAAAGATATATGATGCTAATGTGTTTTTAGATTATCCTGAGTCATTTGCAGAATATACTATTTATGAAGACGAATGGTATTGTGAGCATATTAATGGCTGGTCTAAAGAAAAAAGGCGAGAAGAGATAATTAAAGCTTGTAAAGTTTCATATGGCTTACTCGGATACCCTTGTGTAAATAAGG
>NZ_BADV01000029.1:0-30891 GCF_000238895.1 Pseudoalteromonas sp. BSi20429
TTTTTATTATCTAAATTAAAACAAAAAGATTTAACCGATAGCAGGGATTAGCCCCGCCATTTGCATAAACTGCGCAGCAATAATCGTTATGCCACATATAGCTGCTATGCCAAGCCCAACATTCCCACTTTTAACTTTATAGCCTGTTTTACTTGATGTTGTACGCTGTTTATAAACCATTGCTACAGGCAAAAATATTGCAAGTACGACAAGTGCTATTGCAGCGTAACCTAAAGCCATAATAAAGCCTTGAGGATAAAATAATGCAAAGCCAAGCGGCGGAATAAACGTAATTAAGGCCGTTTTAATTCGGTCCGTTTTATTGTCACCTTTTTTAAATGTATCAGCAAAAAAATCAAATAACCCTAAACTCACCCCTAAAAATGATGTCGCAAGTGCTAAATCAGCAAATAACTTAACGGCCGTTGCTACACTTGGGTTATGCGCAATACTTGCTACGCTTGATACAAAGCCACTAAGGCCTTGGCTGTTGAGTAAGTCAGCTTGGCTCATAATACCTTGGCTAAGTAGTTGCCAAAAAATATAAATGACTAAAGGCAGGGCGGCTCCAGCAATCATTACTTTGCGCAGTACTTTTATTTCTACACCAACATATTTAACAATTGAAGGAATAGAGCCATGAAAGCCAAACGAAGTAAATATAACCGGTATAGCCGAAAGGATTAACCCTTGCTCTACAGGCATTTCTAATAAATGCTTACCTTGTACATAAGGGGTTAGCATGTAAAACAAACTAGCTAATACAATAATTTTTATAGTAAATAACACTCTGTTTAGTTTATCTACCTTGCTAGTGCCTAGCGTTACCACACTTGCAATAATAACAGCGAGGATTACAGAGCCAAACTGTGGGGCTATATTTACATCAAAGCCTATATTTATACGCGCTTGGAGTTGTGCACCACCACCTGCAATATAAGCAGCGCATAAAGCGTAAAATAAAAAAACCATCGAAAAATTCGCGATGTATTGTCCGCGCTTTCCAAGCCATAATTTAGCCAACGTATTTAACGTTGCATCGCGTGGTGCATATTGATGTAGCTCTAGCATGAGTAGTGCGGTGTAGGTCATTAGTAACCAGCTAGCAATTATCAATGCAAGCGCGGTACTAAACCCAAGCCCGGCAGATGCAATTGGCAATGCCAACATACCTGCACCAATAGTTGTGCCTGCAACAATTAACATGCTTCCAGTTGTTTTATTTTTAAGCACTTAATTACCTTAATTATTATTAATATACATGCACGATATAACTAGTTACTCAAATCTCAAATAGTTTTGTAATAAAAGAACGGTATTAAAATGTAACCTACAATTTACAACTGTATTTATTAAGGACTTGTATGCATTTAAAAGTATTAAAATAGGGTGGTGAGGGTATAATTTTATGTACGTTGGATTGCGTTATAAAACGCTAAGGATTGGCATGTGCCGGTAAAAGTATCGTATTTTTTTATGGTTCTCATTTGGTCTACTACACCTCTGGGGATTGTGTGGAGCAGTGAAACAGTATCGCCAACGCTTGCTGTATTAATGCGTATGCTGGTGGGGTTGTTTTTAGGTGGTTTAATTGTTGCCATAACAAACATTAGAGTACCTTGGAGCAAAAATGCATGCTTACTTTATTTTTATTCGAGTATAGGTATTTTTGGCGGTATGTTACTAAGCTATATGGCAGCTAAAACAGTTCCTTCGGGTATTATTTCGCTTATGTTTGGCCTTGCACCTATTTTGTCGGGGTTGCTTGCTCAGCAGTTATTAAATGAACCTAAATTTAGCCCGATTAAATTAGTGGCGTTAGCGTGCGCCTTAATCGGCTTATATTTTGTTAGTTATAACCAAGTACAAAACTCGCAAACTCAAGGGCTCGGGTTACTTTATGTGTTTATGGCTGTCTGCTTTTTTAGTTTAAGTGGTGTGATGATTAAGCGCGTACAAATTGCGATTCATCCTATGGCGACAACATTTGGTGCCTTAGTTTTTGTAACCCCACTCTTTTTTATTGCTTGGTGGTTATTAGATGGTGAGTTGCATATACAAAACTGGAGTGCAAAATCATTGTGGGCTATTGGTTATCTAGGAATATTTGGATCTTTAGTAGGGGCTTTGGCGTATTTTCATGTGCTGCAAAACCTAAATGCAAGCACGGTATCACTTACTACACTTATAACTCCTAGCTTTGCGTTAGGCTTGGGAGCTTGGCTAAATAATGAGTCATTAAGCCAAGAACTAATAATTGGTGCGGTTATTATTTTAATTAGTCTAGGTTTTTTCCAATTTGGTGATAAGTTTTTAAGGCGAAATAAAGTAAACACAAATTAGCTTTACTACATTTTTTCAATTTAGTGATAAGTTTTAAAGCGAAAGAAAGTAAGCGCAAATTAGCTTTACTACATTTTTTCAATTTGAATAATTAAACGACGGTTTTTGTCTCGGCTTAAAATGTTATCGTTATTATCAACAAAGCGTTTTTCGCCCAAACCGGTTGTTTGTACTTTGGCTTCATCAACACCCAAGCTCACCATATAATCTTTTATAGTTTTGGCGCGCTTGCGCGATAAATCTAAGTTATTCCAGCGTCCGCCATAACTATCTGTGTATGAGTCAATACTAATGGACTCTATGCTTGCATCATTTTTTAAATACTCAGCAATCTTATCAAGACGTTGTTGCGAGGATTTAGTTAATTTACTGCTGTTAGATTGATAGTTCATTACAGTAAACGAAATATCTTCAAAGCTGTAAGGGAGTAGCTCATCACGGCATTGTAAAAAAGCCCAGTAAGCTTGTTTAAAGTTTACGCTCGATATACCAACGGCAATTTTATCGGCACTGTTTTGCCAGTCTTGATAATAAAAAGTAGGGTAGTAGCCTTTTTCAAGCTCGGTAAGCATTTCCCATGCGGTTTTATTGCCTAGCTCGCCATCAAACTTTTTAAGTAATTTCATATTTGCAATATCGCGAGCGGGCAATCCTGCACGCCATGTAGGTGGCACTGCTTTTAAACCTGCAATTGCGTAGTTATCTGGGCGTACAACCATATCTAAATTAAACGTTAAGTTTTTATTTTTACTTGCTGAAGCTTTAAAAATAGCTTCCCCATAATAAGGAACTTCATGATTTAATTGGCATTGTAAGCGCGTGGTTTTAACGACTTCCCAGTTGGAGTTGTCTTGGGTTGCTGTATATTGGCGCATAGCAGCTTGCGAGTGAGTACTGTAAAGTACTGCACTTATACTAAGGCTAATAAATAACAACTTATACTTCATGGTGCTCTCCAGCTATCCGGGAATGCCAATAATTTGGCAAATTAACGACTGCAATGATTAGTTTGTTCTCTGTATAACTAACTTATAAATTAAAGCAAGTTATGTGCCTACAATTTTAAAGCAATAAATACTTAAATCCCCTAGCCTAGGGGGCATCAATTTTGACATAATAGTCAGCTTACACGTATAAACAAAGAAGACTATGGCAAATACTGAGCAAACACCTTTCGCAAAACGCTTTCGTGGATTTTTTCCTGTTGTTATTGATGTTGAAACTGCAGGTTTTAACAAAGAAACAGATGCCTTGTTAGAAATAGCAGCTTCTGTTTTAAAAATGGATGACGAAGGACTGCTCAGCATAGATCATACTGTTCATTTTCATGTTCAGCCATTCGAAGGCGCTAATATAGAACAAGCAGCCATCGACTTTAACGGTATAGACCCGTTTTCACCATTACGTGGCGCAGTACCTGAAGATGAAGTAATTAAAGAAATATGTAAAGTAGTACGCAAAGCGCAAAAGGCTGCTGGGTGCCAACGTTCAGTTATTGTGGCGCATAATGCCGCATTCGATCATGGCTTTTTAAATGCAGCAATAGAGCGTAATAACATTAAGCGTACGCCATTTCACCCGTTCGTAAGCTTTGATACAACATCTTTAGCGGGTTTAGCGTTAGGGCAAACTGTATTAGCAAAAGCATGTAGAGCGGCTGGTATCGAGTTTGATAACAGCCAAGCGCACTCAGCGCTTTACGACACAGAACGTACAGCTGAGCTTTATTGTTTAATAGTAAACCGCTGGCAGCAATTAGGTGGTTGGCCATTAGCGCCACTAGATGACGCTGAAGTTGAAACTGAAAATGACGAAGAAACTAAAACGTCTGAGTAATTTTACCCTCAGTTAGCTTAACTAGGTGGGGCGGATAAATACGCGAAAATTGTTTAGAATCTTTCGCTATTTTAAGCTCCACACCAGGGTGCATTAATTCATTTACTTTTAAACGACTGCTGGCAAGTAATTGCACTATTTTTTGCTTAATAAGTAGTTTTTGACGATGAATATGCGCAGAGCGTATTTTTATATGCTTTTCATTTTCAGTTATCTTATTCATGAATTGCTGACGCTGAGCAGCCCCCGCAATTTTACTCGCTTTTTCACGAGCCTGTTGTAAAGCGGTTACTTTAGTCGCAAGTACTTTTTCAAAATCGGTTATTTGTGTTTGCTTTTGGCGAAGCTCAAACCAGAGTTGTGCTAAAAATACGCGTGTTTTAGTACCGGCTGGCGCGCCTAGCTCACCCGTTTCAATGCGCATAGCATCTAAAATATTACCGCCAATAATTTTACCTCGCGGATCATTTGCTTTGCCTACACGTATTAATCGCCTAGCACTTAAATCACAATGTAGAGCTTGGCGTTCAATAAATAAATCTTGTTCGGATTTAATATTGCAGTACTGGGCATAACCAATCGAAATAGTTCGCTGAGCGGTTATACAGCACGTAAATGCTTCCTCGCCTTCACGTTTTCGGCCAATTGCGCCAAGCATAATGGTTACCGCACTTTTACTTTCAACAGTTCCTGATTCCACAAAACCAAGTACCGTAATATCACCGTTGGCTTTTACACGCATGCCGTCTTTAATATCGCCAGTAATAATTACGCTACCATCAAAATCAACATGGCCTGTACTTACATCTACGTTATCAAAGCATAAAACGTCATCTACACGCATACCACGGGGTAGGGCAACGGGCACACCTTTGCAGTCGGCAATAAGCATATTAGGATTATTAGGATCTACTTTTGTACCTTCGAAAGGCTGGAGTTGGTGATCTTTACCTGGTTTTGCACTAATTGAATCGCCAAATACCGTATAGCCTTCTTCCCCAGGTGTAGCTGCAATACGCTGCATTAAGGGAGTGCCAGGTTTTACGGTGATAATAGCGCCAAGGTTTTTCATATCAACCTTACCGCCTTCTTTAGCTTGTGGGCTAAGTACTCGGTCTTGAGCTGTTGAGCATAAACGTACAAATTTGGCATCGCTGCCTTCTTTTGGATTGCGCCCATGTGCAATTATGGCACTGTAAGAGCTTCCTGCTGGTTGCTCAAACTGCTGGCCTAAAAAGGTATCAAGCGCACGAGGACTTATTCCTTTTTTAACACCTGCATCAGCAAGTGCTTTCTGCGCGCCTTCCATAGACAAAAGTGCGCCACCTTTAGCGGTAGTTAATGTTGCTTCTGCGACCATGTTTTTTTCATCAATATTAATGATAAGCGACGCATCTACAGCTTTAGCAACGACAAGCGATACTTCCTGATAGTTTTTAGTTGGCGCAAAAAGCTTTCCAATATTGGCAATGACAGCTTCGTACTCACTAAACTCAGATTGCTCTAGCATTTGCGTTAACTGAGTACTTGTAACAGGAAAACCACTATCAATAGGGTGACTTTCTAAAGAGACAAACCCTGTACTTTTATCAAATGAAAAAACCGACATTTATTAATTCCCTACTCTATGCCTGTTATTATTTTTATTTTTTACAACTAAAGGTTTAGAAATAGCAAAAACCTTAACTCCTCATTTGAACACAGGTTAAACACATTGTTAAGTAAATGTTTATATAGGCTTGCATAAACTAAATTTTGGTTACTTAACACGCGATTGGCACATACAATTAAAATAAAGCGTTACTAGGCCTTGAGTATCAGTACTTTACTCAGTTATACTGTTTGCACGCTCTGAATTGAGTTACTAATTCAGGGGCTGATTAGGATTCGACGGAATTCAAGAAGCCCAAGGTGCATGTCGAGGTGCGGTTTGCCTCGTTAAACAGCCGCAACCTAAAGTAATCGCAAACGACGATAACTACTCTCTAGCAGCTTAGGCTGGCTAGCGCTCCTTCCATGTATTCTTGTGGACTGGATTTTGGAGTGTCACCCTAACACCTGATCGCGACGGAAACCCTGGCCGGGGTTGAAGCGCTAAAACTAAGCGGCCTCGCCTTTATTTACCGTGTTTGTCCGGGACTTAAAGGTTAATTAAATGACAATACTAAACATGTAGTACCGACGGTCGAGGCTTTTCGGACGGGGGTTCAAATCCCCCCAGCTCCACCAATAAAGGTTTTTGAACTCGTTATTCGAAAACCATAAGAAACCCACAAATTTGTTAATCCAAATTTGCGGGTTTTTTTATGGAATTTATAAAGTAAAAGTAAAGTTTAAAAATGTCTTATAGCGCGTAGCTTCAT
This sequence comes from Pseudoalteromonas sp. BSi20429, assembly GCF_000238895.1. NCBI lineage: Bacteria > Pseudomonadati > Pseudomonadota > Gammaproteobacteria > Alteromonadales > Pseudoalteromonadaceae > Pseudoalteromonas > Pseudoalteromonas sp. BSi20429. The sequence continues at coordinate 6,543 of NZ_BADV01000029.1, forward strand.
TTTTATTGCAATCACAAGCAGGCTAAATAATGACAGCATACTTATTAACAACGTTAGATTAAGTATAGGGTTACTTGGCTCGTCGGTACTGACCGGAGAGTTGTTTGTAGTTTGCGAGTTTTGATGTTGCCTAATATAGCTTTGGCTGATCCAATCTACCGCGTTTATCCACTGTACTTTGGCGGGATCAGTATTGTTTAGCATCCCTATTGCGTGCTTATCGTTATCTAAGCTTTTTGAAAGTTGTATCAGTTGCTGCCAAAATTCATTTTTAGGGCCTAGGTCGTCTATTTCTTGTAGGTGCTGTTGTAATTTATCACCCCCCATCGTTTTTATATCAGCTTGTCCTGTACTTTGCGCGTAGCTATTTATTAGTGATGAAAAGCGACTAAAGTACTCATTACTTTTTTGCTGTGTAGGGTTCGCTGTTCGCTCGTTTGTTACTTTTTGTGTTGGTTGATTTAGGCTATTTTGATCAATCAAATATTGTTTATAGTTTTGGTAACTTAAGTTGTTTGTAGTTGTGTTATTTGTAGTTGTGTTATTTAGAGTGCCAAAGTTGTTTTTAAGTGCATTAACACTGATCACTACACCTACTAAGGTAATAATACAAAGTGCGCTATAGCAAAAGTACAATGCGCTTTTTAAAGTGTTACGCAGTAGTTTATATTTATTATAACTTTGCTTAATAGCTGCAGCTGTATTTGGGGCTTCGTCTGTATCTAGGCGTTCGTTTTGTATTGAAATACTTTTGCCGTCAGTACTTTCACTAATGTGTTTATCTGTATTTTTACTGTGCTCAGTGAGTGCTATTTGATTATTTTGAGATTGAGAGATTACAGTAATGAGTTGAGGTTCTACTTTAGTAATCAAACCTAGCTTTTTAAGTGAGGATTCTGTTTTAACAGCATCAATACTCGATAAGTCTTTTTTTAAAGCGTAAGCTTTTCCATCAAACAACTGAATAACAATATTATGAGGAATATTAAGAAGTTGGCTGAGTTGTTCTTGGGCAGAGGTAAGGTCAGTATTTTGATATAACTGACCATTAAAAACAATTTTAAATGTAGTGCTCACGTTAGTACCTTGCTTGTGTAATTCCATTTTTGGAATTTTATTTTTATTATTTGATACACCAAGCTAACTTAACAGATAAAGGGTATGCTTTCTAATGATTTGCGATTAAAAAAGCCCTAACAAACAGCGTTAAGGCTTTGGCGTGTAGCTGTTACTTTATCGTTTAGCGAGTGATTTTACAGATTGCTTTTGATCACTTGCTGGTTGGGTTGCTTTGTCTATTAATGTTTCAAGTGGTTTATTTCGAACGCACATAAGTACTTTGTTCATTGCTTGGCATGTGCCTGTCGCTTTTTTATCATGGCTTGTGTAGCTGCAATCTTCATTAATGGCTTTTGCTTCACATGCTTCCCAAGGCGCATTTGAGCCGTGGCCTGCATGACTTAGCGCTGAGCATGAGGCAGCAAGTAAAAAGCCAGTGGTTAGTGCTTTTATCACGTTAAATATTTTCATTAGTATCTCAGTTAATTATTTGGCCAGAATGCGAGTTATCTTGCGGTAGCACCTTTAAAACAACCAATAAACATGTTTTCAGATACATCGGCTGCATGGTAGTGGTATCCGCGTGTATCGTCGGTGTGGCCTCTACATTCGTCTAAATCAGTGGGTTCTAATCCATCTTCGTTAAGCATGCCAAATATACCAAATCCATCGAGTGCATAACCCATCATGGCGGCATGACCGTCTGATTGAATTTGTGTTTGGCTACAACCTGCTTCACCGTGGTAGTGATAGCCTGCTACTAAGTTAATATGGCCAGCGCAATCATCAAAGGCTGCAATAGTGTATGCGCCTAAAATAGCCTCAACAGGCGCGGGTGCAGCAAGTACAACACCATTGAGAGCAACACCCACATTAGCGTTACCAATACTGCTATTTTGAGTGGTTGCAACAGGCGTTATTGGAATTAAAAATGATTCTGATATACCGCCATCAACATAATCAATAGAGCATTCTACGCAGTGGTTTTGGTATTGTTCTTCTACGTTTGGACGTGCAGCGCCATCACACGATTCTTGTGTGTCGGTTACATTTACAAGGCCTGTACCTTCGTCGTATAGCTGCCAATGACTATCGTTATATAATGTAGGTAGATTTAAAATAAAGTCTCCGGTTATATCGTAAACCTCACCGGTGCCATCAAACCAAATACCGGCTTCGTCTGCTGTTGAGGTGATATTTTGAGGGCAAAATACACCAATCTCGTAATTTGAAGGCGCACCGGCAATATCAATTTTGTAGCATGAGGCTTCATCGCCATTACTTAGCGTACATGTTTGAGTGGTAATTGATGAAATGAGCGCATCGCTTTCAAAGTTAAAAGGGTCGACTTCTACAACAAAATCGGTTGAAGTATCTGTTGTAGTTCCCTCATCGGTGGTTGTTTCAGTTACAACTGTACTTTCAGCATCGCTACCGTTACAGGCAGCTAAACCCAGTGCGAGTATGCACACTGCAAGCGGTGTCAAAATTGGTGTGTTAAATCTTCTCATCAAAAATATCCGGTAATGAAGTTGAATGTATAATATTTGTTAAATGTGCAAACAAAGTGCAAAAACAACGCAACATAGTACATAGCACGAGATAGAAGCTGATAAAGTTTCTCTAAATGTGTTTAGTACCTTTTTTACTATTTAAATACTGCGACTTAAAAGTACTTAAAAGTACTTAAATAGGCAGTGGAGTTTTATGGATTTTTTATTTCCCGACAGCATGTCTTTATTTTTGTTTTTATTGTTAATGATCACCGCTGGCTTTACTTCTTTTATATCTGCTGCATTTGGTGCTGGTGGCGGATTAATGCTGCTTGTTGTTATGGCGTCGTTTATGCCAATGGCAGTTGTTGTGCCTGTGCATGGTTTAGTACAGCTTGGCTCTAATGCAAATAGGTTTTTACTCAGTTTTAAGCATATTGATAAAAGCATGTTTGTATATTTTGCGTTAGGCGGCTTAGTAGGGGCGGGGTTATCAAGTTTTGTTATTGATGATATATCGCTTGATGCTATGAAGTTAGTGGTCGCTATTTTTGTTATTTATTTACTGTGGGGTAAAACGCCACCTATAAAATTAACCTCTAAGGTGTGGCGTATGGTCGCCGGTGGAATAACTACTTTTATTTCTATGTTTGTGGGGGCGAGCGGGCCATTAGTTGGTAGCTGTTTATATATAAATAATTACGAAAAGTTAAAATTTACGGCAACGTTTTCGAGCATTATGAGTGTGCAGCATTTATTAAAAGCGATAATTTATGGCGCTGTTGGCTTTAGTTTTTGGCAATGGATACCGCTTGTAATTGCCATGGTAATAAGTGGCGCTGTAGGAACTTGGTTCGGAATTAAATTACTTAAAAGGATGTCTGGGGATAAATTTAAGCGTGTTTTTAGGATAGTTTTAACGTTATTAACGCTACAACTCGGTTGGCAAGGTATAAAAATATTACTCCACTAATTTGTTTAGTGGAGTAAATTTAATTTTATTAAACATAAATTATTTAAGAGGATTAAATAATTCATTGCGCCAAAAAGTTACTGATATAGAGCGACTATACTGTAATTTTTTGCCTTATCGATGAATTACATATTCTTTGTAATAATTGTTCATACGTTTAATTAAATTGGTATTAAAGCTTATTTAACAGCGGCTTTAATTGGCTTGTCGCCATCAAACAACTTAAAAATGCGGTTACTAATAAATGAGTTGGTCGCAATATGTAATAATGCATTGGCTACGTTTTCGCGGCTAATTTTAGCTTCTGAACGATCACTTGGTTGTTGCGTAGTTACTTGCATTGAAGCACTATCGTCAGTCAATGTACCAGGGCGAACAATGGTATAATTTAAACCACTGTTTATTAGGTGCTCGTCAGCCATATGCTTAGCAACTAAGTAAGGTTTTAAATCACCTTGAATCGAATCTGGATCGTCAGCACCAATTGAACTGACCATAATAAAGTGATTAACGCCGTGCTCTTTAGCGAATGTAGCTGCTTTTGTTGCAGCCCATAAATCAATGAGTACAGTTTTATCATCGCCTGTACTTCCACCAGAACCAGCAGCAAAAATCACTTGGTCACAGCCTTTCATTGCATCACCAAAATCGCCTTCAAGATCTTGCTCAACAATAGTTAAAAAAGAGCTGTTTAAATCGCTTAACTTATTTTTGTCACGCACTAATGCCACAACATTTTGCTCATTTTCTAAAAGTAGCTCAGTTGTCATTTTACCTATTTGTCCGCTTGCGCCAATAATTAGGGTCTTACTCATAATTAACTCCTTCCAATAAATAGTAAAAGTAATGTGCTTACAAACAGACCTTGGGGTAGGGGATTATTTTTAAAGGGTAAAAAAGAGTTTAAATGAGCTAATTTCAAAAAATACTTTAATTAAAATTCAATACTTAACTGAGTATTAAAATTAGCTGCTTTTGGTGTGTTTTTTTAGACCTTTTTATTCAACCATTATACTCACTTCGGTCACATAACTACGGCGGTATAGACTAATACGGACTTTACGTTCTTGGTAATTATAAAACAAAGTGCGATATGTACTATTGCCATTTGTTTTTGAAGGTTCCCCTAATTTTTGCTGATAAAAGCGAGTGATATCAGAAATTGAATCGGTTAAATAACCAGTACGTACCATTGGGTATTCGCTTGCTACGTCCATCGTTGTAACAAACTCTTCAGGAAGTGGGATTTCAGTGACGTTTTGGCTGAGTACGTTAAACGATAGAGTGCATAGCAACACTATTAAAAATGCTAAAGTTTTCATTAGAGTCCTTTGAGTAATAAATTCCTTTTATTGGTACTTATTTTACCTCAATAAGCACCGAAGTCATTTAAATTTTATTACGAATTAAGTCTCGCACTATAAACCGGGCAGGGTGAATAGCTTGGCTTACACGTTCGCTTAATGGACGGGGTTCGTTATTTAAACAACTTACGAGGTGGTCTGCACTTAGCGGTGCGCTGCATAAAGCGCGTGCACCAAAACCGGTAAAAATATGCAGGCCTTGTTGTGGTTTATTAAGTTGCTCATATTGGTAGCGTTTACCTAAACGTAGATTAGCAAAGGCCATTATGTAATCACTTTGCTCGCACCATTGCCCTGCCATCGGCAGGTGATCTATAAATGTGCAGCGAACAGCCGCTTTTGCCGAGGTTATATTGCCAAGGGTAGAGGCAAATTCACTTTGTTGGTAAAAGCTAAGTAGTTGCTCTTGGTTTAATTGGTTGTCGAGCGCTGTAACTTGGCGGCTTTTAGTGTTTTTTTCAAATGTGGCACCCATACAGTGATGATCTAAATAAGCCGGGGTAAAATACCCTTTATGGCATAGCACTGTTTTAAGTTTGCGTGATTGCTCACTTGCCTCAATATGTGAAACCTGACCACGCACGCCTACTATAGGTAGCGCTTTTGTTTGTTCAAATGCATCGCTGTGCTCGCCTGCACAAATAATTACATCGCTAAAAGGGCCTAGCTGCTCATCATTCGTTAATAAAAACCAACCGCTATCAGTTTTTTTAAGCTGCTTTATATTGCAGTTAAATAGGCTTTTAAATGGGTTTATGCTGTTTGCAGCGCTTAGCATAGCGTTTACTAATTGCGGCGGGTTAACCCAGCCGCCTTGTTCAAAAAACACGCCTGAATAACCTGTCGTTACGCCGGCTATTTCATCGCCTTGCTCTGCGGTTACGTTACGCATTAGCTGGGTTGGCCACAGTTGCTTTTGTGCTAAGTTTTCGTGCTTATCAGCGAGAGGTTTTTTCACTGCGTGTTGTAATACGCCGCACCAATCGTAATCAAAGCTAAAGCCGTTTTTGAGTAACTGGTTATACAAACGTTTTGCGTATAAAAAGCTATGTGCAAACAATTCACTGTGCGGCGAGTTTTTAGCTTGTAGGTGAGGGTAAATAGCGCCTTGCACATTGTGCGATGCCCCCATTGCAGGCTTTTCATCTTGGCAGAATAATTGGCTGGTTATGCCTCGTTTAGCCAAGCTGTATAAAATACAGCTACTGGCAATACCACCGCCAATGACCGCTACATTTTTTAAAGTACTGCTATCTTGATTAAAATAAGCGGGGGTTGATTGAGCGTTATTAACATGTTTAAGTTGGCCAGTCAGCATATCTTCTTTCTGATCAAAATCTTTGGCTTTTTTAGTACTAAAGCCAGCCTCTATTAATCCTCGTTGAACAAAGTCAGCGGCAGTAAAAGTCGATAAGGTTGCATTAGCTCTTGTTATATCAGCCATGGAGTTAAATAAACTTTGCTGCCACATATCAGGATTTTTACTTGGCTCAGGCCCATTTAAATACCAAGCATCAACAATTCCTGTTTGCGGATAGCTCATTGCTTGTATTGATTCAAGCGCATCACCAAAGTATAAATCGAGAACAACACTGCCATTATTAAATTCGAGCCGGTGGCATCCTTCTAAATTAATTGGGTAGTTTACTGTTAATTGCTCACTAAAATAACTTAAGGTAGGCCAAGCGGTTAATGCTTGTTTTAAGTCTGTTAATGTTAAGGGATTCTTTTCAAACGAAATATAGTGTAGGCGTTTTACGCTTTTTTCACATTCATTTTGAACTTGCATCCGCTCAAGGTGGTCTTTAAAGCGTTGCCACGTATTTAAAAAGTTTAAACCGGTGCCAAAACCGGTTTCGGCAATAACAAAATGTGATTGGTCATGATTTTGTAATCGTACATCTATATTATTTTGCTCATAGTACACATAATGCGATTGAGCTAAGCCATCGTCATTAGAAAAATAAATATCACCGGAGTCATTAGTCAAAGGTGTACCTAAATTATTAATGTGACTATGTGCGTTCTTAATCATAATTTTTTAAATTTATAGATATATTTTTAATTATTTTACGGGTTTTCTTTGTAATAGTCTGGCGTTATTTATAAGCTAGCAGTTCAGAGTACAAGTGTACGCTAGAAAGCTGACCACTTAGGTGATTAAATTCGCGTAAAATAGAATGCAATTAAGTATTAAGCTAAGGGAATTACCCATGAGAAGAGCTGTAATTACAGGTATCGGTGTTGTATCAAGCATTGGTAACAACAAAGAAGAAGTATTAGAATCGTTAAAAACGGGCAAAAGCGGCATCGCTTTTAACCAAGAATTTGCCGATTACAAGTTACGTAGTAACGTATCGGGTAAAATTGATATTGACGTTAAAGCACATGTTGACCGCAAAGCAATGCGCTTTATGGGTGATGCTGCTGCATATTCTTATATTTCGATGACTCAAGCAATTGAAGACTCAGGTTTGTCTGACGACCAAGTATCAAATGAGCGCACGGGTATTATTGTTGGCTCTGGCGGTGGTTCGTCTAAATGGCAGGTAGAAGCTGCTGATATTTTACGTGAAAAAGGCGTAAAACGTGTAGGGCCTTATATGGTTCCACGTACTATGGCGAGCACTACATCTGCTTGTTTAGCAACACCCTTTAAAATTAAAGGTGTTAACTATTCAATTAGCTCTGCATGTGCAACATCTGCGCATTGTATTGGTAATGCAGTAGAACAAATTCAATTGGGTAAGCAAGATGTTGTTTTTGCTGGTGGCGGTGAAGAACTACACTGGACATTGGCAATGGAATTTGACGCTATGGGCGCACTTTCTACTAAGTACAACGAAACACCAGAAAAAGCGTCTCGTACATACGATGCAAATCGCGATGGTTTTGTTATATCTGGCGGCGGCGGTATTGTTGTAGTTGAAGAACTTGAACATGCACTTGCACGTGGCGCGCACATTTACGCTGAAATAGTTGGTTACGGTGCAACATCAGATGGCTACGACATGGTTGCTCCATCTGGCGAAGGTGCAGCACGTTGTATGCGCCAAGCTATGCAAGATGTAGACAGTATTGATTACTTAAACACGCATGGTACATCTACACCTGTAGGCGACGTTAAAGAGCTTGGTGCGATTCAAGAAGTGTTTGGTGGTAAGTCACCAATGATCAGCGCAACTAAAGCAATGACGGGTCATGCTCTCGGTGCTGCAGGTGTTCACGAAGCTATCTTCTCATTATTGATGCTAGAACACAGCTTTGTAGCGCCTTCAATTAATATTGATGAGCTAGATGAGCAAGCGGCAGGTTTAGATATTATTACTGAACGTCGTGACGTTGAGTTAAATACTGTAATGTCTAATAGCTTTGGCTTTGGTGGTACAAACGCTACTTTAGTTATGAGTAAGTACAAAGGTTAATTTGAGCTTATAAGCCCTAAATATGTAAACACATGTCAGGGCTAAACTGCTTAAAACAAAAAAGGAAAGCCGAGGCTTTCCTTTTTTATTATCGAAAGTTAAATTAACCTTCGTTATGTTCTTTACGCGCTTGCTCAATTTCGTCAGCAATTTCTTGCGCTTTCTGCTTAGTTTTTTCAGTTAACTCGCCAGCAGTTTCTTTGCTTTTAATCCATGCATCAACCGCAATCTCTTTGCCGTCGTCGTACATGTCTAAGCCCATTGTTTTACTTTGCTCTAATAGCTCGTTTAAAGACTCATCATTTTTAAGATCGTTAGTTGTCTCTTTAACGTCGTTCCATGCATCACCAAGCTTTTCTTGCATTTGTGCGCTTTTATCTTTTGCATCTTCTTTTACTTCGTTGGCATCTTCACAACCAGTTAATGTAATTAAAGTGCCTAATAAAGCTAAACCTGCTAATTTATTCATGTGCTATCTCCTTTAGAGACTGATAATTAATTCGAGGCAGACTATACAACAATGAAAATGAACGCCCCCGTAACAAAACGATTAAATTTTAAATTAATGAATGAGCACGATTGGCCTCAATTATTTGAACTCGACCAAGACCCCGCCGTAATGCAGTATTTAACGCGAGGTGTACCTACCTCTTTAGAGCAAATAAAAAATGAGGGAGTGCCTCGTATGCTCGCATATAGAAATGAGCTAAAAGGCTGGGGGCTGTGGAGTATCACTCTAAAGCAAACCAATATACTTATTGGCTGGGTATTAATAAGACCTATGGATTTCTTTAGTGATGCACCAAATTACAGCGATATTGAAATAGGTTGGCGCTTTAAACAAGCTAGTTGGGGGCATGGTTATGCAACCGAGGCGGCTTTAGCATTACGTGATGAACTCATTAAGCAAGATGACGTTAAGGCGATAAGCGCAACTGCACTAAAAGATAATACGGCCTCTATAACAATAATGAAAAAGTTAGGCCTGCAATTTATAAAAAATTATACACATACAGATGAGCAAGGCGACTTACCCGCGGTACTTTATTCAAAAAACGTTTGAAGATGATTAAATATCAACAGCATAAAGATTGACCTGTCCTTAAATGACGTGCATTAATATGGGCAACAAAAATAATAAATTAAGGATGTTGTATGGGATTGTTTTTTTCACCACGTAAATTAATCGTCAAAAGTGTACTGGTTTTACAGTTCACTACTTTTAGTGTTTTGGCGCAGCCTTTAGCGCAAAGCGCGGTCGCAATGCCTGACTCGTTCAGTGCCGATGCTGCTAAAAGTATATTAGAGCAAGGCGGTAATGCTGTTGATGCGGCTATTACGGCACAATTTGTACTTGCAGTGACGCTTCCTGAAGCCGGAAATATTGGCGGCGGGGGATTTATGCTTATTCAAAAAGATGGCAAAGGCGATTTTATAGATTATCGCGAAACAGCGCCAACAGCGGCTCATCGTGATATGTATTTAGATGAGCAAGGTAATGTTATTGCAAACAAATCAATATATGGCATTCACGCAAGCGGTGTACCTGGCAGTGTAGCGGGTATGTGGCTTGCCCATCAAAAGCATGGCACTTTAAAGTGGGAAACACTAGTACAGCCTGCTGTAACGTTGGCTGAGCAAGGGTTTGTTGTTCCGCCTAAGTTAGCAAAAGGTGTGAGCAATTATATAGCCCACCTAAAAGAGCAAAAAATAAATGTAAACTTTGAAAAATATTTTGCTGATGTAAAAGCCAATAAAGTCTTTAAGCAACCCGAGCTAGCGGCAACGCTAAAGCGTATTCGTGATAACGGCCAAGATGGATTTTATAAAGGCGAGACTGCAAATATTATTGCTAAATTTATGCACCAGCATGGTGGTATTATTAATCAAGATGATTTAAAAAATTATACCGCTAAATCACGTACACCCATTAAAGCGAATTGGAATGGTTATGAAGTACTTACTTCGCCACCGCCGAGTTCAGGTGGTATTGCTATTTTACAGTGGCTCAAAATGTATGAGTTACAAAAACCAGATACAGGCTTAGCGCATAACTCGACTCAGTATGTGCACTTACTTTCTGAAATAGGTAAACGTGTATTTGCAGATAGAGCAGAGTATTTAGGCGATCCTGATTTTTTTGATGTTCCAGTAAACGCGTTAACTAATATTAACTACCTCAAAGAGCGCAGTAATGGCATTTCGTTAACCGCTATCTCGACTACCGAAAATATTAAACCGGGCCTTAAAGAAAGTGAGCAAACTACGCACTTTTCAATCGTTGATAAAATGGGTAACGCTGTAGCAAATACCACCACAATAAACTTAGGGTTTGGTAGCGGTGTCGTTGTTGAAGGTGCTGGATTTATTTTAAATGATGAAATGGACGACTTTAGCGCCAAACCAGGCGTTATGAATGTGTTTGGTGCAATAGGCGGTAAAGCTAATGAAATACAGCCACACAAGCGTATGTTGAGTTCGATGACACCTACAATACTACTTAAAGACAACACCGTTAAAATGGTGACAGGCTCGCCTGGTGGCACAACCATTATTAGCTCTGTGTACGAATCTATCTTAAATGCAGTAGAGTTTGATATGAGTGCAGAGCAGGTTGTAAATAGCCCTCGTTTTCATCATCAATTGTGGCCTAAAAATATAATTAGAACGCACATTGGTTTAACCGATAGCGTAAAAGCAGAGCTTACAAAAATGGGTTACACCATAGACGAGAGACACTTTGGTGACTTACACGTTATTATTAATAAAAATGGGCAATTAGATGCTGCTTCTGAAGCATCAGGGCGCGGTAAATCAATTGTTTTTTAAATAAAAAAATACCGCGCTTTTTAGCGCGGTGTTTTAAACAATAAAAATTATTGAGTATCAATTAAATCTTCAACACCCACTATTAGCCATGGAGCATCGTCTGAAATTAGACGCTCTAAGTGCCAAATTTCTAAAATAGGCTGTTCTTTTTTATCGCCTAAATCACGGTACTTACCTTTAAAGCGAACGCTAGCCTGCCACGATTGCGCGTTTGTATCTGCGCGCACAAGTTCGGCATCAATAAACATCACTTCTGTTTCTACGCTTTGTATAGCTTCACGTTCAGCTTTAAATTCGGCAACAAGTGCAGGGCTTAAGTATTCAGCCATTGTGGTGTAATCGGCATTGTTCCATGCAGTTTGTAGCGTATGGTAATGACTACGGGCACCTTGCAAAAAGCCATTAACGTCAAAGTTAGGTGGTAAATTAAAAGGGACACTTTCACCTTGTGGGGCGTTGTTAGCAAAGCCTGTACTTGTTGGTTGCTCGATAGGTGCTTGTTTAAAAGCATTTTGCTGAGCACTTGTACCTGCACTGGTATTTGCAAGTTGTGGGGCACGATTAGTACGTAAAAAGCCTGTTACTAGCTTAAATAAAATAAATAGTCCGCCAGCTAATAAAATCATTTCTAATAGCTGAAAACCTTCAAAATCGTCGCCTAACATTGCTGCAATTAAGCCACCCGCTAAAAGACCACCCAAAACGCCAGCCATAATGCCTTTTTTATTTGATGTGGCTTTAGGTGCTGCTGTTGGGGTTGTTGTATCTGCTTTTTGTTTTTGTGCTGTTTGTTGTGTTGCAGGAGTTTGTCCACGTTTGCTACTGCCAAACTTTTTACGTGCGTGTGCATCAAAACTGGCAGTACATAATAATGCCAATAATGAAAAAATAACGATGATGTTCTTCATGAAATTCCCTAATTAAAATCGAGCCGCGATTATAATTTACTTTCTTAAGGAGTTTAATTAATTACTTTAAAAATCAGAGGTTTTGGGTATAAAAGAAAAGGTTTGTTGGTGGGTACATAATCAAAAAACCGCTTAGTAGGGACTAAGCGGTAAATTTGTTTATTTTAAAGCCAACGAATAGCGCCAGTAACGCGTTCGTTATAAGTATTTAGAGGTGCTCCAACACTTGCCACTAAAATAGTATCTGCTTGTGAGCCTCGGTTAATATGACCTTCAAAGCGCTCGTCTTTGAAATTATCATCGCCAAAACCAAATGATTTATTTTCAGAAGGTACTATAAATACCGTCATAGGACCAAAGTCAGACTCAAATATCAAATGTAGCCCTTTTTCGCCTTTAAAATCACAAAACATAGCGTAAGTTACATCACCAGGAAGCTCATCAAGATGACCACCTAATACTGCAAGCTTGTCGTTAACGCTTTGTAGGCTAATGGGCTCTTTTTTATCAAGCGCACTAATTTCGTAGTACACATGGGCAAGCGCATGCTCACCCGCTTCGTGTGCAATATTTTGCTCTGTACTAAAAAAGAAGGCACTAATAGCCACTACAAAAGATGCAGCTAATGCAAGATGCACGCGGTCAAGCTTAAAACGCGAGCGGGCATCAACTACATTTTTTCCTGTTGCTTGCTCTTCTTGTAGTGCTTTTTCTTTTAACGATGTGTTTAAAAGAATGCGGTCTGCAAGGTTTTCAGGCACAGGTATATCTAAAGAGTCTTGAATAAATTTATCAAAATCTTTCATATCATTAATAAAACTTTGTCGCTCTGGGTTATTGTTAGCAAACTCCATGAGCTCCTTGTCAATGTCGTTTGGCTGCGCAATAGTGCGGCGACGAAACTCAAGTTCATCCATTATTTTGATGCCCCTTTAAGTTGTTCATCATCACGGCTTAAAGCCTCTTTAAGTTGATTTCGGGCACGGTATAAACGAGTCATTACCGTGTTTTTATTTAAATTAAGTATGCCTGCGATCTCTTCGCCAGAGCAGCCCATTACAACTTGTAGTAATAATGGCTCTCGGTATTCATCAGATAGCAGGGCAATCTGGCGTTGGATAACCGTTTGCTCCATTTCATCATCTAATGAGTGGCTGGTTTCATCAACAAGCGTATCGTTTTCTACGTCGCTGTAATCAAACTGTTTACGTTCAAATCGGCGCGCATTTTCTCTTCGTAATATAGTAAGCAGCCAAGGTTTAGCTGCCTTTTGATCAAGTAAAGAGTCGAGAGAACGCCACGCGCGTAAAAACGTTTCTTGTACTAAATCATCTGCTATGTGCGGATCACGGCATAACCAATAAGCAAAGCGATAAAGCTCTTTATTGTAAACGTGGACCAAGGCTTCATAACGCTTTTGTTTCTCTGCCATATCGATTAAGACCTGATTGTTTGATTTTTTCTTTCCAAGCATAAGCACTTTTTTAATTAAAAATTATTATTTATTGCAAAAAAAGACCTGAGTATCGTAGTTATTAATCATAAAGGTCTTTTAATACAGCTTGTTGCGACTTTGATGCTTGAGTTTGATAGTTCTCAAGAATTTTAATAATAGCATTAAGATCCGTGTTTGCGCCTTTATTACTATAAAGTTGTGCCTGCAATTGGCTAATGAGGCCATTAAGCTCGCTGCTCTTTACGCGATAGCAAAGCTCATCAATAGCGCCAACATTTTTGTGAGTCACCTTTACAGAAAAACTATTTAATGCGGTGTAAAAAGCTTTCACATCGTTCGTTTTAGCGAGCGTTTTAAGCTCATTTAAGCTCGGCTGAGAAATATCACGGTTGTTTGGTTGTAATTTCTCAGTCGTATTTTTAGTAGAACGGGTCATTAAGTAAAAAATTACAGTACCAATCCATAAAATATACCCTAAAGTGGCAACAACTATTAACCAAAGAGGAGTATCACTTTTAGTTTCAATACGTTGTGTGCCTGTCGCTTCATTCGAAATATTTTCAATAGCAGGTAAATTGTTTGGGTTTGATTGTGGGTTTGCCACGGCGGTATTAGGTGCGGTACTACTTGGCGTTACCGTTATAGTGCGCTTTGGCAATGTAGCTACGCTAATACGGTTCATTTTAGTATTAAACCAAGGCAGCTGTATTTCAGGTAAAGTGTAAGTACCTGGTTTTTGCGGCAGTAATGCATACGATGCAGTTTGCTGCGATACAACGCGTCCGTCACGTACTGCATTGTTATTTTCTTTTTTATCAGGGTAGCTGCGTATGCCATCAATGGTAGGCATAGAGATTTCAGGTAATTGCTCTTTTGTAACCCCAAGCGCAGTAAGTGTAATAGTACGTGTTATAGGCGTACCGACTTCTACGGTGTTGTCGTTAGGTTGCCATTCTTCATCAAGACTAACCAGCTCGCTTGGTAACCATGCACCTTTATAATCACTCGGAATTGGTTTAATTTCTATTTGCTGATCGTCGCCAAGAGCTGATACCTCTAATTGACGATAATTTTGTTGTACTCGCCCTTGAAAAGCAGGGCCTGCAATAGTATACGCACCACTTTTTTGTGGCTGAATCAAATACTCGCGAGTAATAACAAGGTAGCGTTTACCATCAACAAGCTCATAGCTTTCAGTTTGTTTACCCAATTGGGTTAGCTGAGCATCTTCCATACTTGGTGTGCTTAAGCTGCCATCAAGCAGCTCTTTCGCAAGGTAAAGCTTAATAGTGTAAACACCGGCTTCTTGCACAAATAATGAATTACTTGAGAGCGACGTTTTTAAAAATATTTCGTTATTTTTATCTGCATCAACTGAGCGTTTTGCCACTTTTAATTTAATAGGCTGTGAGGTTAACCCTGCAACGCTAAATGCAGGAATAGTGTAATCACCCTCTGCACGGGTCATTAATTTAACTGACCACGTGGTTTGTTTATTAATGCTGCCATTAATAATGTTGGTACGAGAACTTAAGCTTGTTGGGCCTACCACAAAGTCTTTTAACAGCGATGAGGTGTCTGGTTGCTCGCCTTTAACTGTATCGTCTACGGATATATTAAGCATAAAAAATTCACCCGCTAAAACAGGGTTTTTATCTACGCTGGCTTCTAATTTGGTGGCAGCCCACGAAGGCATCGCACTTAATAGCAATAAACAGCAAAATAATCGCATTACCATGATTTTTCGACTCCTGTAGGGCGACGTTTATATTGTCTTTTTTGGGCTTCTAATTGCATTTTATTCCGTAATAAAATAGCCGGATCGTCCGGGACTTTTCTAAGTAGTTGATTAAGCTGTTGTGCTTTTTCTTTTTCTTCATTAGTGAGCTCACTTGCTTGGGCTTGCATAGCTTGTTGCTGAGCATTTTGTTTTTGCTCATCAGTAGCAGGTTGCTCATTCATTGCTTGTGGCTTACTTTGTTGCTGCTCGTCTTGAGGTTGGTCAGCGTCTTTATTTTGCCCTTGCTCACTTTGTGGCTGAGCTTGCATATCAGGTTCATTTTGCTTGTCTGATTGCTCGCCAGGCTCACCTTGTTGATCTTTTGATTGTTCAGACTCTTTATCTGATTCTTTATCAGATTTTTCATCGCTTGAGCTTTGACTTTCGTTTTCGCCTTTTTCAGAATCGCTTTTATCACCATTTTGTTGCTTATCCTGTTTTGACTCATCAGAATTTTGCCCTTGGTTTTGCTCATCTTTTTTCTGGCTATCATCTTGGTCTTGAGAGTCGTCGCCGTCGCTTTGCTGATCTTGCTGGTTTTGTTGCTTTTGTTGATTGAGTAATTGTTCAACTAAAGCTTGGTTGTCAGTTGCTTGTGTAAAGTCGTCTTGTAAGGTTTGGGCTTGTTTGTAGGCTTCAATGGCGTCCTCAAGCTTGCCAGCTTTGGCGAGGGCATTACCGTAGTTGTATAAACCGGTAGCCGACTTATCATTACTAAACTCATTAAGTGCAGCATCAAAATTACCTTGCTGGTAAAGCGCCGCGCCTTTTAATTCACTCGATTGCGCCTGTGTTGCTGCATCGTATTCTTTATTATTGTAAGCCTCTAATGCACGTTGATCTGCATTTTGCAAAAGAGTAGGGAGCTCTACGGCATACGCATTTTGCTGCGGTAAAAAACCAAAAGCTAAAAAAGCCCCCAGCAAGGCAGCGCGTCTAAATAAATACAAGCCAAATGGCAGTAATAACAAGAGTCCGTATATACCTGCATCTATTCGCCAAAGTGCGTGGCTTTGTTTTTCGTCTTTCAATAATTCACTCTGTGCATTTGGGGCAAACGTATTTATGTCGTTATTACTAGGCTGGTAACTAGCAAATTTACCACCACTGCTCGATGCTAAATTTTTAAGCTGACTGGCATTGAGAGTAGGTACTACAATTTGGCCGTATCTGTCTTTCAAAAAACCACCTTCAGGTAACTTAATTGGAGCGCCTTGAGCGGTACCCACGCCATATATATTTAATCTATATTGGGTGTTACTGGTAAAGGTACTCACGTCGCTTTGTTCTTGCTGGTCAATACCGTCGGTCACTAAAATAATGTCGCCATCAATATAACCCGCTTGCGTTAATAGCTCTTTGGCCATATCAAGACCGGCTAAAACGTTTGAGCCTTTGTCTGGCATTATTTCAGGGCTTAAGCTTGGAATTAAATTACTGAGTGTTGTGGCGTCGTTTGTTAG
Source organism: Pseudoalteromonas sp. BSi20429 (assembly GCF_000238895.1). Taxonomy (NCBI): domain Bacteria; kingdom Pseudomonadati; phylum Pseudomonadota; class Gammaproteobacteria; order Alteromonadales; family Pseudoalteromonadaceae; genus Pseudoalteromonas; species Pseudoalteromonas sp. BSi20429. Next base: position 23,293 of record NZ_BADV01000029.1, read on the forward strand.
CGGCGATATTATATAGGCTGTGCCTGCGTAAGCTACAAGCGCGGTATCACCTTCTCTAAATAGCTCAATCATATCAAGCGCTTTAAAGCGTGATTGCATTAAACGATTTGGTAAAATATCGGTGCTGTACATTGAGTACGACATATCCATAACAATTACACGGGCACTTTTACTTTGAAATACAGGAACTTGTTTTTTCTCAAAGCTAGGCCCAGCACTAAATAAAATGCCAAGGCTGCAAAACAAAGCAACTAACCAAAGTGGCTGGCTGGCTTTAGTGTTTGCTTCGCTCATTATAAATTGTGCTAAATGCGGTGCAATTAGCTGCTCACTAGTCGTTTTTTTATGCTTAATTAAGGCGACAAAAAATAATGCCACAGCAGGTATGAGTAACCATAAAAGAGCGGGGCGAATAAATTCAAAATCCATTAGTTTGGCTCCTTTAATGCACGCAGTGTACTAAGCATTACTTTTAAGCTAATAAGTAAAATAGCGATAAGTAACGGGTAGTAAAATAATGAGCTTTGTGGGCGGAATGTTTGTTCATCAGCGCTAATAGGTTCAAGTTTATCAAGCTCTGCGTAAATTTGTTGAAGGCCTGCTACATCTTTGGCCCTAAAGTATAATCCGCCAGTTTGCTCGGCAATCTTTTTAAGTAAGCTTTCATCTAAACTACTGCCACTAGAGCCACCCATGTTAAAGAGGCTAAAGCCGCGCGGATTATCTGAGCCAACGCCAATGGTGTACACTTTAATACCTTCCTCGCGAGCTAGCAGCAGAGCATCTTCTGGGTTTAAATTACCAGCGGTATTTTGTCCGTCGGTTAATAGCACCACAATACGGTTACTCTCATCTTTATTGGCAAAGCGTTTTACTGAAAGACCCAATGCATCACCAATGGCTGTTGCGCGTCCTACTAAACCAATTTGCGCTTCACTGAGCATTTTACTTACTGTTTTAACGTCGCGCGTGAGCGGGGTTTGTAAAAACGCGGTGTCGCCAAATAATATCAGCCCAAGCCTGTCGCCTTGACGCTGCTCTATAAAATCACTGAGTACGGCTTTTACCATGGTAAGGCGGTCAACATATTGGCCATTGTAAGCCATGTCTTGCTCGGTCATTGAGCCTGATAAGTCAACTGCTAACATTATATCGCGCCCTTCATTTGGTAATGAGATTGGCTCATCTAACCATGTTGGATTGGCAGCGGCAGCAACAAGTAATAACCAAATTACCCACTCGAAAGGATTTAAACGTCGTGCGTGTGGCTCAATGCTTTGACTGGTTAAATTGTGCTTTGCAAAACTGGGTATACGTAAACGCGTACTGGCATTACTTGCTGCGGGTTTTAATAGTAAAAGTAATAAAGGTAAGGGTATTAATAAAAATAACCATGGCCAGCTAAATTCAAACATTTACTGACTCCTTTATTTTAAATTGCTTAATACCTTGGCGAAATTTTTCGCACAGTGTTGTATCTTTTTGGCTGGGGTTATACAAGCTTAGTATTTCTTGTTCTGTAAAGCTCAAACTGGTAAGCGTATTAAGTGTTGTGCACCATTTAGAGGTAGATTGCGCAGCAAGGCGCTTGTCGTAATATTCAATCACTAAACGTTTTAAAATAATATGCAGTTGCTGAGGATTTTGCTCACTTTGGCTCAATTGTATTGCGTAGCGTTTAGGCTTTTTAAATTTATGTTTTTTGTAAAATATATAAATAGCTGCGCACAGTGCTAAAAACAGCAGTGCAATAATAACCCACCAAGCAGGGGCGAGTGGCCACCAATTAACTTGGCTTGGCGCTATTATATCGTGCAGGCCATCGAGTGGATTGGTTTGCATGGTTATTTTCTCACTAATTGCAGCTCAAGCGGTGTTGCTGCATTGAATGATATTAAATTAAGACCCGATTTAGTTAAGCGATTAAAGCGCGTACTAAATGCTTGCTCAGCATTTTTAGCAAAGCGTTCTCTAAAGCTGTTATCCATTAATGGTAGGGCAAAGTCTTGACTATTTGCATTAACGGTGACTGCTTGCTTAAACGCAGGTAACTGATGCTCAAATGGATCGCTTATGTGGCAACCAATCAGCTCGCAGTGGCGGCTTAATATTTCGAGTTGCTTGAAGCTGGCATCATCCAGAGCATTAAAATCAGACACTAAATACACTAAGCTGCCTGGTTTTGCTAAATGGTTAAGGCGCTTTAGGTTATCGCTAAAGTTGTTAGGGGCTGTTTTATCAATGTTGTTGAGTGCTTGCTGGTGGTTGTCGCATAAATTATGACAAAGCTTAAGGACGGCTTTTTCACGGGCGCTGGGCTTTAGCTCCAAATGCGAGTGCTGATTAAACACAATACCGCCAATTCTATCGCCGCGCTGACACGCCGACCATGCAACAAGAGCGCTTATATGCGCAGCTTGCACCGACTTTAATAGTAACTTTGAACCAAACAGCATTGAGTTAGAAAAATCAGTAAATACAAACACAGGGCGCTCTTTTTCTTCTTGAAAGAGCTTTGTGTGAGTCTCGCCGGTACGCGCAGTAACTCGCCAATCAATAGAGCGAATATCGTCACCTTGCTGATAATGTCGGACTTCGGCAAATTCCATTCCTCGGCCTTTGTGCGGTGCAAGGTATTGCCCTGTTAAGGTATTTTTTATTTTTACCTTAGGGGCAAGTTCAAGCAATTGCGCTTTGGCTTTGTAATACATCAGCTCCTTGAGTGCTAAATTAACACCGTGGCTATGGCTCTGTTTGAGCCATGCTTGGGATTCTAATTGTTTTTGCATAACTTATGGTACGGCTACAAGTTCAACTATACGGCTTATTACTTGATCTTTAGTAATGCCATCGGCTTGGGCTTCGTAACTTAAAATAATGCGATGACGCAGTACGTTATGCACAACAGCTTGAATATCATCAGGTGCTACAAAGTCACGGCCTTGAAGCCATGCATGAGCACGAGCACATTTATCAAGTGCTATTGTTGCACGCGGACTTGCACCAAACTCAATCCAGCTACCTAGTTGCGCATCTAATTTAGCGCCTTCACGGGTGGCAATAATAAGTTGTACTAAATATTGCTCAAGCGGCTCTGCTAAATAAAGGCCTAATATTTCTTTACGAGCTGCAAATAAATCGCTTTGACTAATTTTTTGCATTACTGGTTGTTGCTCGTTAAGCGCTTCGCCGCGTGTTAAACGCAGTATATCAAGCTCATGCTCTGCGCCAGGGTAGCCAATACTTAGGTGCAGTAAAAAGCGATCCAGCTGGGCTTCTGGTAACGGGTAAGTCCCTTCTTGCTCTAGCGGGTTTTGTGTTGCCATAACTAAAAATAGTTCGCTAAGCGGATAAGTGTTTTTACCAACGGTCACTTGGCGCTCTGCCATGGCTTCTAATAGTGCTGATTGCACTTTGGCTGGTGCACGGTTAATTTCGTCAGCTAAAATTAGGTTGTGAAAAAGAGGGCCTTTTTCAAATACAAACTCGCTAGTTTGTTGGCGGTAAATATCGGTACCTGTTACATCAGCCGGTAATAAGTCTGGCGTAAACTGTACGCGCTGAAACGATCCTTCAATACCTTTAGCAAGTGCATTAACTGCACGTGTTTTTGCAAGCCCAGGAGGGCCTTCTACTAATAAGTGACCATCAGCTAAAATAGCAATAAGTAGCGCTTGTGTAAGCTCTGGCTGGCCAATGATTTGTGTATCTAAGTACGTTTTTAATTGTGAAAATGCGTTAGCTGCCATAATAAGTGGACTGTCCTCGTCAGCTGGGTTTGTACCTAATAGTGTTAGGTGATAAATACTGACCTATTTATAAGGTTTATAATTGGGTAACTCAAGAGTTAGACTGTATTTTTTAAAATAGTTCGTTATTTTTTAACGATTTTTAGCGTACCACAAAACTTTGTAAATGCGTCTAAAAAAGCCTATTGTGATAGTCGTAATTAAACACTATTTGTATAAATTTGTGTTTATCTATTGGCTTTAGTACACGGGTTGTTTAGAATCGAGGAAAACAAACAGGTCAGACCTGTCAGCGGGAGAGCATAAATGTCTGAGCAAAACATACTAAAAACACCAAAGGGCGACCGTATTGCCATAGTTAGCGGCTTACGTACACCTTTTGCAAAGCAAGCAACAGCGTTTCACCATGTACCTGCACTTGATATGGGTAAATTGGTGGTTAACGAAATGCTTGAACGATTAAATTTCAACAAGTCAGAAATTGATCAACTTGTATTTGGTCAAGTAGTACAAATGCCAGAAGCGCCAAATATTGCACGTGAAATTGTATTGGGCACAGGTATGCCGGTATCGGTCGATGCATATTCTGTATCGCGCGCATGTGCTACCAGCTTTCAGGCTATTGCTAATGTAGCTGAGTCTATTATGGCGGGATCTGTAAGTGTAGGTATTGCAGGCGGCGCAGATTCGTCATCAGTACTGCCAATTGGTGTTAGTAAAAAGCTAGCAGGCAGCTTAGTTGATTTAAATAAAGCGCGTACGCTTGGTCAACGCTTAAAAATATTTTCAAAACTGCGTTTAAAAGATTTATTACCAGTGCCTCCTGCAGTTGCAGAGTACTCAACAGGCCTTTCAATGGGGCAAACTGCTGAGCAAATGGCTAAAACACATAATATTAGCCGTGAAGATCAAGATGCGTTAGCGCATCGTTCTCACTCACTTGCAACGCAAGCATGGGCTGATGGAAAGTTAAAAGATGAAGTAATGACGGCGCATTTACCGCCATATAAAAGCTTTATTTCAGAAGATAACAACATTCGTAAAAACTCAACGGTTGAAGGCTACGCCAAGCTTAAACCTGTTTTTGACCGTCAGCACGGTACTGTTACCGCGGCAAATGCAACACCATTAACTGATGGTGCAGCGGCCGTACTTATGATGAGCGAAAGCAAAGCAAAAGCACTTGGTTACGAAATACTAGGTTACGTACGTAGCTTTGCATTTTCGGCAATTGGTGTAGAAAAAGACATGTTAATGGGCCCAGCTCATTCAACGCCTATTGCACTGGATAGAGCGGGTATTACGCTTGCAGATTTAGATTTAATTGAAATGCACGAAGCGTTTGCATCGCAAACACTTGCCAATATGAAAATGTTTGCTTCAGACAAATTTGCACAAGAGCATTTAGGTCGCAGCAAAGCAATTGGCGAAATTAACATGGATAAGTTTAACGTTAACGGCGGCTCTTTAGCATATGGTCACCCATTTGCAGCGACAGGTGCACGCTTAATTACGCAAAGCTTACACGAGCTTAAACGTCGTGGTGGCGGTTTAGCATTAACAACAGCGTGTGCTGCTGGTGGTTTAGGTGCAGCCTTTGTATTGGAGAGCGCGTAATGACAGATTCAGTATTTAATTTAGCGGTAGATGAAAATAAAATCGCAGTGGTAACGATTGATGTGCCGGGTGAGAAAATGAATACCCTGCGCAGCAGTTTTGCCGATGATTTAAAAGCGTTACTAGAAGACGCTAAGTCGCAAAATGTAAAAGGCATGGTATTTATAAGCGGAAAAAGCGATAACTTTATTGCTGGCGCCGATGTAAAAATGCTCGATAGCGTTCAAAAGCGTGAAGATGCTTTAGCTATTAGCGAGCTATGTCATCAAGCGTTTTTTGATATGACAAAATTGCCATACACAACAGTAAGTGCGATTCATGGCGCTGCATTAGGTGGTGGTTTAGAGTTTGCTTTAGCATGTGATTACCGTGTTGGTACCGACAGTGATTTAACAAAAATTGGCTTACCAGAAGTGCAACTTGGTTTACTTCCTGGTGGCGGCGGCACCCAACGCTTAACTAAAATTGTTGGTATTCAAAAAGCACTAGAGTGGATGCTAACAGGTAAACAGATTCGCCCTACGCAAGCTAAAAAAGCAGGTGTGCTTGATGACTGTGTACCGCACAGTGTGCTGCTAAAAGTTGCAAAAGAATTTGCGACTAAGAAAAAGCCACAAGCAAAAGAGCCAAAGCTCGACAATATTAGTAAATTACTAGAGTCAAACCCGTTTGGTCGTAACTTTATCTTTAAAAAAGCAAAAGAAAACGTACTTAAAAAAACGGGCGGGCACTACCCAGCACCACTAGCTATTATTAAAGCAGTGCGAGCTAGTGTAGAGCTTGATGAGCTAAAAGCGTATAAAACAGAAGCTGAAAGCTTTGCAACACTTGTAATGAGTGACGAATCGAAAGCGCTTCGCGGTATTTTCTTTGCAACCACTGAAATGAAAAAAGAGTGGCGCAATGATGACGCACCCGCAATAAGCAAAACTGCTGTTTTAGGTGGTGGACTAATGGGCGCAGGCATTGCGCACGTAAGTGCTGTTAAAGCTAAAGTACCGGTACGTATTAAAGATGTAGCAGAGCAGGGCATTAGTAATGCAATGAGCTACACCTATAAAATTTTAGATAAGCGTCTTAAGCGTCGTATTATGTCTAAAGCTGATGTGCAGTTAACGATGAACCGTATTACAGGTACAACTGACTACAGTGGCTTTAAACACATTGATTTAGTAATAGAAGCGGTGTTTGAAGACCTTGCACTTAAGCAAGGTATGGTTGCAGACGTAGAGCAGCAATGCCAAGCAAATACAATTTTTGCAAGTAACACGTCATCATTACCAATATCGCAAATTGCAGCGCAGGCAGCACGTCCTGAAAATGTAATTGGCTTGCATTACTTTTCACCAGTGGAAAAAATGCCATTAGTGGAAATTATTCCACACGAAGGTACGTCTCAAGAGACCATTGCCCGCGTTGTTAACTTTGCACGTAAGCAAGGTAAAACGCCAATTGTTGTAAAAGACATGGCCGGTTTTTACGTCAACCGTATTTTAGCGCCTTACTTAAACGAAGCTGCTAACTTAATGTTAGCAGGCGAGCCAATTGAAAAGATTGATGCGGCGCTTGTTGAGTTTGGTTTTCCGGTAGGCCCGCTGGCTCTACTTGATGAAGTAGGTATTGATATTGGCTCTAAAATTGCCCCAATTCTTGAAAAAGAATTAGGCGAGCGTTTTAAAGGCCCTGATGCATTTATGCGTATGATTGATTCAAAACGCCTTGGCCGTAAGTCTGGTCGTGGTTTTTATGAATACGATAAAAAAGGCAAAAAGGTTGATGAGTCAGTTTACGAACTATTGGGTGTTACCCCGGCTCCACGTTTAAACAAGAGCGAAATTGCTAAGCGTTGTGTATCGCAAATGCTTAACGAAGCAGTACGCTGTTTAGATGATGGCATTATTGCCAGCCCACGTGATGGCGATATCGGTGCAATATTTGGTATTGGTTTTCCACCATTTTTAGGTGGCCCGTTTAGCTATATGGATAAATTAGGCGCAAGTAAAATAAGCTCTGATATGTCTACATTAGCTAACAGCGATGCTAACTTTGCACCATGTGAATCACTGGTAACAATGGCAAGCTCTGGTGCTACTTTTTATAACGCAACACATGTTGAGGTTGTAGCTCCTGAAGTACAAAGCACTGAGTCACAAGAGCAAAGTGTAACTGAGCCTGAAGTTATTAAAGAGATTGAAACGAAAGAATAAAGTTTCTGCTATCTAAAAAAACCGAC